>JAFGTJ010000431.1 GCA_016934195.1 Anaerolineae bacterium
CCTGTTCAGTATCCGCACGCGGGACCTGATCGGCCTGCCGCTGCGCCATATGCCGCTGCATCCCAAGCTGCGCGAGGGTCTGCTGCGCGCCATGCAGGGTGAAACGGATAGCAATTCGGACGACGGCACGGAGCGCCGCCGCGCAGCGGATAGCCCGGAGGATGGCACGGAGGTCAATACCGCGTTTGAGGTCGTGTTGGAAAACGGGCGCTTCCTCTCGGTGATTGTGTCGCCGGTATACGCTCACCGCGAACTGGGACAAGACCGCGAACCCGAAGGGTGGGTGATGGTCATCCAGGACGTGACCCACTTACGGCAGGCGGAACAAACCCGCGTGAACTTCATCCACGCCGCCGCGCACGATCTGCGCGCACCGTTGGGCGTGGCGATGGGATCGCTGACGATGCTGGCGACAGAATTAGAGGGATCGGGCCATAATACAGCGGAATATCAGGAAATCATTGACCTGGGCGTGCGCGGTATCATGCGCATGGAAACCCTGATCGATGACCTGCTCAGCCTGGAACACGTCGAAAGCGGTATTGGGCTGCAATCCCAACTCATCGACGTGCGCGATCTGGTGGAACGCAGCACCGCCGACATCACCCCGGCCATCCAGCAGCGCGAGCAAACGCTGACGGTGGATGTGCCGGATACTGTGCCCCCTATCATGGGCGATATGCACTGGTTATGCCGGGCGCTGTTCAACCTGTTGGGCAATGCCAACAAGTACACGCCGCCGGGAGGCGAACTGGCGCTCCGCGTGTACATGCAGGACGAGGAACTGGTCATCGAAGTCAGCGATAACGGGCCGGGCATCGCGCCGGACGTTCAGCCGCGCCTGTTTGAGCGGTTTTTCCGTGCGCCTGCCACCCGCCGCGCCGTGCGCGGGACCGGCCTGGGCCTGGCAATTGTCAAATCGGTTGCCGAACAGCACGGCGGGCGCGTGTTTGTGCAGAGCCGGGTCGGGCAGGGCAGCATTTTTGGGATGGTGTTCCCGCTCGCTGCTTCGTAGTTCTCGTAATTACCCTCTCATCACCCCGCCGCCATTACCGGCGCGGCGCGGCGCGTTCGCCCAGGAAGCCGTCGATGTGGTGCAGCAGTTGTTCCGGCGAGATCGGTTTGGTCAGATAGCTGTCGATCCCGGATTCGCTGCTGGCCGATAGGAAAAAACTGCGCGCATAAGCCGTCAGCAGCACAATGGGCGTATAGGGACGTTGTTCCTCACGCTCAATGCGTCGGATGCAGGTTGCCACCTCAAATCCGCTCATTTCCGGCATGGCGATATCGAGAATAATCAGGTCGGGTTGTTCGGTCTGGTAGAGATCGATCCCGGCTGACCCGCTGCCCGCCGTGATCGCCCGGTACTGGCCGTGTTCCAGATAGAAGCGGATCAAATTTCGCACGAGGTCGTCGTCATCAATGATCAGGATTTTTTTACTCATCGCGCCATCTTTCTAACCATTTCCACGCCCCACTACATCCCACTATACACCACTACCGGAATAGAAGCCAGTGCGTTGAACACATCCTACCGTATCCTAACGTTTTTCATACGGATACCCTTACTGATTGGTGCCCGGTCTGAAACGCGCTCGGTTCCCAAACCGCCCACAGACCCAATAAAACCAGCCTGCTATGGTCGATTTGGTATACAGGGACTATCATAGGACACCTGTCTGGTTTAATGCACCCTAAAAGGGAGGGGGCATGATCAACCGATTTACAACCTGTTTGCGTTCCCGCCAATATCTCCGCCGGATGCTCACCAGTTTCATTTTAATGACTGCCGGAGCGGTCATTTCCGCTGTGGAAGTTGTGATATTTATGCTGCCCGCCGAAGTGGTGCCCGGCGGCGTGACCTCGTTGGCGGTGATTTTGAACGCGGTCATCGGGTCGCCGGTTGGGGTGGTGGTTTTGCTGGCGAATATCCCGATCCAGTATTGGGGCGCACGCATGTTAGGCGGCTGGCGAACACTTGCCGGAACGATCTACGCGATTGCGGTTTTTTCCATCCTGGTCGAAGTGCTGGTTTATGCCGGGGTGGATGCGGTGAGCGATGACCGGCTGCTCAATGCGGTATTTGGCGGCGTACTCGGCGGGATCGCCGGTGGCCTGATCTACCTGGGCGGCGCGACGTTGGGCGGGACCTCGACGGTTGCGCAGATTTTGCGCGACCGCACCGGGACGCCGATGAGCACGACATTTCTATACACCGACACGATCTTCATCATCATGGCCGCGTTTGTGTTCGGCTGGGAAAGCGCGTTATATGCGGTCGTGGCGCTGGTGCTCAATGGTATGGCGACGGATTATGTGCTTGAAGGGCCGAGCGTGATTCGCACCGTCACGATCATTACTAACCAGCCGGAAGCGATCTCCGCGATGGTTATTCACGACCTGGATCGTACCGTCACCGCCTGGGAAGCCGAGGGCATGTATACGCACCAGCCGCGCACAGTCTTGTTTGTGACGGTATCGCGCGCCGAGGCCGGACGCTTGAAGGACAGAGTACAAGCCATTGATCCGACAGCGTTTATTGTGATTGGGCAGGGCCACGCCGCGTATGGTGAAGGCTTCCGGCAGCCGTCGGCAGCCATACCACCCGAAACACCCACCGAGTCCGCGTGAAAAACACGCTCATAACGCCGGGCGGGTAACGGGCCGAATACTGTGCCGCAGCCGTTCGGTGAGCGCCACGAAGTCGGACCGGTGCAGCAGGTCCAGCGCGCGCGGGCGCGGCAGTGGGATCGTGATATCGTTCACCAACCGGCCCGGTCGCGGACTCATGACCAGCACCCGGTCGGCCAGTAACACCGCTTCGGGAATGCTGTGCGTCACCATCAGAACGGTTTTACGGTGCCGTGCCCAGATGCGCAGTAATTCCTCGCCCATCTGCTCGCGGGTGAGCGCGTCCAGCGAGCCGAACGGCTCATCCAGCAGCAGCACTTCGGGATCGTGGATCAGGGCGCGGCCAATCGCCACGCGCTGCGCCATCCCGCCGGACAGCGCCGCCGGGTAAACGTCCTCAAACCCGTCCAGCCCGGTTAACTCGATCATGGCCTGGGTGCGCTGCTGCCGTTCGGCCAGGGGAATCCCCGCGAGTTCCAGCGGCAAAGACAAATTGCCTGTTACGGTGCGCCAGGGCATCAGGTTGGCCTGCTGGAACACGATCCCGATGCGGCGCTGTGCCCGCGTGATCGGCTCGGATTCCAGCCGCGCCTGCCCCTCCGACGGGTGTAGCAGTCCGGCCAGGATGCGCAGCAGCGTACTTTTACCACCGCCGCTTGGCCCCACCAGGCATACGAACGACTCCCGCGAGAGATGCAGCGTCACGTCATGCAGCGCCGGGATGCCACCGTTCGGCCCGCTGTAGGTGTGGCTGATGTGTTCCGCCGCCAGGATCGTGTCCTGGCCCGTGTCGTTTGGCATAATGCCCTTGTCCGAAAATTGTTTCCACCTGGTTTACCTCACCCCTAAATCCCCTCTCCACATGCGGAGAGGGGACTTTGCTGTGCAACGTGCGCCCCCTTTCTCCGTGTGCGGGGAAAGGGGGTTGGGGGATAGGGGTTAACCTACTCCGGCAGAAAATCCATGTTATACGCGGCATCCAGATCGGCCAGCGGCGCATCCAGCAAACCCGTTTCGATCAAAATATCCTGCGTGGCGACCCACGCGACGGGGTTGGTCCGGCCCAATGCCTCGGAACGCCACAGGTCCGTTGAATTCAAGAGCACCTGCCGCTGCGTGTCATACTGGTCTTCCGGCAGATCGGTCACGTAATTCTGGACCGCGATCTCAAATGCGGCGTCGGGATCGTCCAGCACGTCCGCGATCCCACGTTGGATGGCGCGCACCATGCCGCGCACCAGATCGGGATTGTCCCGGATGGTCTGTTCGTTGGTCACGAGGCCGTTGGCGACCAGTGTGGCGTAGTCCGACACCTCAATCACGTTGACGGGCATACATTGCTGCTCGATGGTCAGCGGCTCGTTAGCGATATAGACCACTGCCGCATCGACTTTACGTTCGCATACGTTCTCCGGCGCGGCAAACCCGATGGTGCGCAGTTCGTCCAAATCGCTCTCGGATAGTCCGCCTGCGTTCAGCAGCGCGCGCAGCCCGATATAACTCGCGCCTTGCGGCCCCGGCATTCCGACCACCCGCCCGGCGAGATCGGCAGGTTCGGTGATGCCCAGGTCGGCGGGCGAGACGATGCCGACCGGAAAACGGTGATACCACTCAAACACGTAGACCACCGGGCGATCATGGGCGCGGGCCAATACCACCTGCTCGCCGCTGATCAGGCCAAATTGCAGATCGTTGGTGGCGAGACGATCCACGCCGTCGACTTCGTTGAAGCTGTTTTCAAACGTGATGGCGATACCCTCATCGGCAAAATAGCCGCGTTCCGCCGCGACGTAGACCGGGGCAAACTGCACGCTGGGGATATAGCTCATGAACAACGTGACGGCGGTTTGGTCGCCGTTCGACTCGTCATTGTCGCCGGTCAGGGCATAGGCGGCTGCCAGCAGCGCAACCACGATTCCCACCACGACGAGCACCAGCACAGCACGATTGCGAGTGAATGACATGAAATTCTCTCCAAAGAGGCGGGGCAAGAATGGAGTATCAGCGCGGGCGAGTCTCTTGCCAGGACAATAAAAGATGGTCCAACCAGGACGCCAGCCCGTACAGGACCAGCGCCAACGCCGTCAGGGTGAAAACGGCGGCGATTACCAGCGGCGTGTCATAGGTGCCGCGCCCAAAATTGATCAGGTAGCCCAACCCTTCGCTGGCGCTCACGAATTCGCCCACCACCGCCCCGATCACCGAGAGAGTCGCGCTGACCTTCAGCCCACCGATCACTATCGGCATGGCGGCGGGCAGTTCCAGGTGCCAGAACGTCTGGAGCGGCGTGGCTTCAAGCGAAATCATCAGGTCGCGCAGTTCGACAGGAATGGCGCGCATCCCGATCACGGTATTAACCAGCATTGGGAAGAATACCAGCAGCCCGCAAATGATCACCTTGCTGGCGATTCCCGGCCCAAACCAGATAATCAGCAGCGGCGCGATGGCGACCACCGGTACGGCTTGCAGTGCCACGAGATAGGGCGTCAGGGTGTAGGCCAGCAGGCGGCTTTTGGCGATCCCGTAACCCAGCCAGAACGCCGCCGCGACTCCCAGCAGCAGCCCGGTCAGCACTTCGCGCAGCGTGACTGCCGTATGCCGTGCCAGCGATCCATCATCGACCAGATCGATCCAGCGGTCGGCCACGTCACCCGGCGGCGGCACGATAAAATCCGCATACCAGCCCGACCGCGCCAGCAGTTCCCACAGGACCAGCAGGATCGCGCCAAACGCGGGCGCAAGCAGCCAGTGCCAGCGGGAGCTAATCGTTATTCTCGTCACCGGGTAGGAGTTCGTCAAAGACGGAATCGTCGTCGTCCAGCAGCGCCCGCGCCTCTTCGTAATAAGCTTCCGGCACGCCAATATCAACGCCGCCCAGTTTGCCCACCGTCAGCGGGATCGCACTGGCTCCGGCAGCTTCACGGAACAGGAAGACCGGGATATCTGCGCTGCGCAGCAGTCCGGCGGGGATTGCGGCGCTGGTGAGGTCGGCGGCGTGCGCCACGATGTACCACGTCCGGCGGCCAGGGCCGGATTTTTTGATCAGATCACTGGGGTCGTTCGCATTTTCATCCATGTTGTTGATCATAGCGAGTCCCGGCGTTCGCGGCAATGGTGGGTTTAGGCGATGTGCATTAAAATTAGAGTGGCTGGCGCGCCCCAAAACAATGGGTCGCAGCGACCAAACTAGAGAGAGGCCGTTTAGGAGGTTTTTTGTGACAGCACGGCTTATAACTATTGTGATTGTGATCGGCCTGCTGCTGCCGGGCGCAGCAGCGATTGGGCAGGCGGACACCATCACCGGCGTGATAGACAATGACGCCCCGTTTATCCGTGTGCCGATCCAGGTCACGGAAGACGGCAGCACAATTGTGGCCGATATCCAGAAGACCAGCGGCGATCTCGACACGTTATTGTATCTGGTGGACAGCAGCGGCAATATCGTAGCCGAAAACGATGACCGCGAAAAGCAGGATACAAACTCGCTGCTCAGTTTTCCGCAGGCTGACAGCGGCGAATATACCCTGATCGCCACCCGCTACAAGGTGGCGGAGGGCGACAGCAGCGGCGATTTTGAGCTTGCCATCCAGTTGCAGCAGGACATCGCGCGCGACACCTATCAGGTCAGCGATGCTGACCTGGACGCCGCCGGATTCCCCGCTATCGAGCCGCGCGACGAGGCCGAATGGACCGTGCTGGCCTATTACGGTGGCGACAATAACCTGGAACCGGGCATTCTCAACGATTTTGACGAGTTCGAGGTAGCGGGCGGCAGCGGCGAACGGGTCCGCATCATCGCGCTGCTGGACCGTGTACCCGGTTTCACCGATACCAGCGGGGATTGGGATTCGGCGCGCCTGTTTGAGATCGGCCCGGACGTTTCCGGCGATCACGACACCACCTTCCCGCCGACAGTGGATTCCGAGCCGCTGGCCGATCTGGGCGAATTGGATACCGGCGATGGGCAGACGTTGGCGCAGTTTTTGGTATGGGCAATCCGCCATTACCCGGCGCGGCATTACGTGATCGCGTTTGGCAGTCATGGCGCGGGCTGGCAGGGATTGATCACCGACGATACTTCCGACGCCGATATCCTGAGTGTGCCGGAATTGCAGCAGGCGCTGGACCTGGCGCGGGCCGAAGCGGGCGTCGAAACGTTCGATTTGCTGATCAACGACGCCTGCCTGATGAGCAGCATCGAGTATTTTGGCGGACTCGCGCCGTATTTCCAGTTTTCGCTGGCCTCGCCGGAAATCGTGGTCGATCCCGCGCTGGACATGACGCGCCTCGTGCGCCTGATCAGCAGCAGCGGCAGCGTGAGCCTGCGCACGATTGGCAAGGAACTGGTCGATACTTATATCCTGCGCGATATCCTCAAGCGGGACTCGTCCGATATCGCCTACCTGACGCACGCCGTCACCGATCTCCGGCGGTTTAACGACGTGGTGCAGGCGGTGGAGCATTTTGCCCGGTATATCAACCGCAGCCCGGCGGTGTACAGCGCGTTGTTGGGCAATGTGCGGTCCAATACCTATACCTATACCAATTTTCTGGGCGGCAATACCAAGATCGACCTGGGAAACTTCATGCGCCGCATCATCGCCACTTCGACCGACAGCCGCCTGATCCAGGCCGCCGAGGATGTGCTGGTCGCGCTGGATACGGTGCGCGTCTACGGCAACGCCGGGGAGCGAGTCCTGACGCGCACGCACTACTACAACATCTATTTCCCCGATACCAGCGCCGACTTCAAGCAGTCCTATTTCGAGGAAAGTCCCCTCAGCCAGTGGGGGAAGATGCTGCGCAATTACTACAACGCCGTGACGCCCCAGTTTTGGACCGGCGGCGGGCTGGAACTGGGCTTTCACCTGCCCATCGCGCCCAAAACGCAAATCACCAACGTCTATCCCACGACTGAAACCAGTATCATGAATCCGGTCAACTTATCGGTGGAGATTGTCGGACGGCGCATCTCTTACGGCGACTTCACGGTGGACCAGATTCAGCCGGACGGGACTGCGCGCCGCCTGTCCGCCGAACGTATTCTGAAAGACGTGGTAATCGACGGCGAACTGGACCGCATCAACGAATGGCAGTCGGGCGCGCAGTTGATCGAATTCTTCTGGGACGTGACGCTGCCCACTATCACCGATGGCGCGGTCAGTGGCAACGAGATGCTGATTTTCACCGAGGAAGTCGCCTTTCTGGATGGCCGTTACCGCGAACCGGGCAGCGAAGACTGGCACGATGTCAGCGTGGTGTTTGACATCAACGACGATTACACGGGCGGGCAGGTCCAGCGTATCGTTAACCACGCCGAAGAAAACGACGCGCTGGCGGTCGTGGATATTCTGCCCGGTTCGGAGTTTCAGGCATACAGCTCGGTCGTGACAGCCGATGGGCGCGTCACGGTTCAACCGGGCAATGTGTACATCTGGCCGGACGGTGGGCTAAGTTGGTTCTGGGAACCGGCCAGCAGCGGCGAGTATGAATTAGGGCTGCTGATCACCGCGTTCGGCGGGACAACGGGCTTTGACTCTACTCGCGTGACCGCCAATAACGACGGCGTAGATTCGACGCTGCGCGGCGAAACGTGGCTGAATTTCGGATTCACCCTGCCCAAGCGGGCCGAGTGGTCGCGCTGGGCATTTTTCCCCTCAGATCGCTGGATGCGCAGCAGCAGCCCGGACGAGGCCGACAATATCACGGTATATTTTGTCACCGATGCCGGGACCGAATTGAACGATATCGCGGCGCGTTTCCTGGAAAAATACGCACGCACAGCGGACAGCGCGATCACCGAAACCACGTTGGCGGACCAACTCGCGCTGGAACTGGATTTCAGCTACGAAACCGAGGCGGGCACATATCGCGGCCATGCGTTTGCTATTTTCCACCCCACACGCGGGATCGGCATGGTCTTTGCCGCCGAAGCATTGGACGGCGCGGGCGACCTGGACGCGACCACTGCGCTGCTGCGGGATAACCTGCTGATCATCGATCTGGACGCACTGGATGCCGCCAACGAAGCCTCATGGGCTATTGACGGCTACGAAATCGAGAGTCCCACCGCGTTAGAAACGGGAACAGAATCCGGCGATCCCGTTGTACTGTCGATCCAATACCCGGTGCGGCTGGATTGGATGTTTGACGAAAATGGCAGCACGGATATCCTGTATCGCTACGTGCCGCAAGCCGATCCAAGTGGCGCAACTCGCTTCGTGACCATGCCGCCGTTCGCGGTGGGCGATCAGGACGTGGGCGCGGTGCTGGATGAACAGATCGCGGCCTATGTCCGCCCAGGGGCTGACGAGTTCACCGTCACGGATACGCGCACCTACTACGGCGATAATCACACCTGGGAGGCGGCGCTGTTCACGGCTATCCGCGACGGTGCTCCGGCGATTGGGCGTGTCTATACGACCGTGATCAACGGGGATGCTTTCATCGTGTGGGTGGAAACACCCGATACTGGCGAGGCCGTGACCATGTTCGGGGACGTCTTCGAGCCGATGGTCGACGGTTATACCATCAGTGGAAATTAATGTAAACCAACGGACCGACTCATTAACCCTATCAACCATACCAAAGGAGTAACAATCATGTCCCTCGAAAATGCACAGGCGTTTCTGACGCAAGCGGAAGACGATGTAGTTCTGCGCGAGAAATTGGAAGACGCGGCGGGCGATGGTCCAGCCCTGGTTGCCCTGGGCGCGGAGTACGGGTTCGCCTTCACCGCCGACGAGTTGAACGATGCGATGGATAACCTTTACGGCGACCTGAGCGACGATGAACTGGAAAACGCGGCAGGCGGACTCGGCGGTATTCGCCAGGACGTGTCGGACGACGATCTGTAGGATGCACGGTTACCCGTAGGGGCAATTCATGAATTGCCCCTACCACCCGGCGGGGGAACAAAACATCATGCGACAAGCGTTATTCATGCTGGGCCAGCTCAGCGATGACAACATCGAGTGGCTGATCGCCAACGGGGAACGCCAGCGCGCGGCGGCGGGCACAGTCCTGATCGAGCAGGGACGCGATAGCGGGACGGTCTATATCGTGCTGGACGGTACACTGGGGATTTTCGTGGATGGCAAGATGATCGCTACCCGCAGCAGCGGCGAAATCCTGGGCGAAATGTCGTTCATTGATGACCGGCTGCCCACCGCGACCGTGAAAGCGGTTGAGGACTCGGTGTTGTACACCATTCCGCAGGCGAAGCTGGCCGTACACCTGGAATCCGACCGGGATTTCGCGGCGCGCTTCTACCGGGGCATTTCGATCTCGCTGTCGTCCCGGATGCGCGAACTGATGGCCCCGCCCACCGAAGGCGATATCACCAGCATCGACGATATTACCGACGATGACGCGCTCGACTCGAACGTGCTGGAAAGCGCGTATCTGGCAGGGCTGCGCTTTGAGCGGATTCTGAAACGGATGATGGGGTGAAAAAGCGGTCAGCCGTCAGCATTCAGCGATCAGCAAATACTCAGAGCAACACCGCTTTACAACAACTGTCGTTGGGCGAGCGAGGCGAAAACGCCGCCTTTTTTGAGCAGGTCCTCATACGTGCCGGTTTCTACGATCTTGCCGCGCTCCATGACCAGAATCCGGTCGGCGTCTACAATCGTGCTTAAGCGGTGGGCGATCACGATGCGCGTGGCGTCGATGCCCTGGAGACTTTCGGTAACAAGTCCCTGTGAGCGATCATCAAGCGCGCTGGTCGCTTCGTCAAAGAAGATGATGCGCGGGCGAGTCACGAGCGCCCTGGCGATCAACAACCGCTGGCGCTGCCCGCCGGAAAACGTGCTGCCCCCTTCGCTGATATAGGTTTGCATCCCCATTGGCATCTGCTTGATCTCGTCTTCGATCCCGGCCTGCCGCGCCGCTTCCCAGGCGTCTTCGACCGGGAGATTGCTGGCCCCGACGATGTTATCCAGGATCGAACCGGTCATCACCTGGCTGTGCTGCAAGACCACGCCGATCTGCTGCCGCACCGCCCGTAAATCGACTTCCGCCAGCGCCTGCCCGTCGTAGTAGATCGCGCCGGAGTCGGGCTGTTCAAAGCCGAGCAGGTGCCGTAACAGCGTCGATTTGCCCGATCCTGACGCCCCGACCAGCGCCACAAATTCACCACTCTGTACGCTGAAGGACACATCGTCCAGCACCAGCGGGCCGTCCGCTTCGTAATGGAAACTGACGTGGCTGACCTCGATCCTGCCGCTGAGTTCGCCGGGCGGCGCTTTGCGCGTATCGATTTCCGGCAGGGCGCGCAAAATTGGCTGGAGCCGTTCGTAAATCGGCACGATCCCCAACGCCGCGATCACTGCCGCGCTGAAGCCCAGTCCGGCGGCCAAAAACTGCGTAAACGCCGCGTTAAAGGCCAAAAATCCGCCGGTGGACAGGTCCGCCCAGGTATACACGGCGGCGAACATGACCATCGCGGCCAGTACCGGGTATACGGCCATAAAGACCTTAAAATAGTTGTAGGCCGCGCGCGCTTTGAAAGCCAGCCGCTTTTGTTCGCTGAATTCAGCGGCCCACAGCGCAAAGGCCCGCCCCTCCGCGCCCGCCACGCGCAGTTTGCTGATCCCGCCGACCAACTGCCCGATCAGGCCGGAGATCGCGCCCTGTTTGTGCGCCACTTGCCGCTGGTAGCGAATCACCTGGTAGCCCAGGAACGCGGTGAGCAGGATCGATACCAACACGATCCCGATTGTGACCAGGGCCAGCGCCGCGCTGTAATAGAACAGTACCAGCACATTGAACCACGCGAACAGGCCCGACAGCAGCGCCAGCGTGACCGAACTCGACAGCGTTTGTTTGATCGAGCCGATGCCCATCGCCCGCTGGGTGAGGTCCCCGGCGGAATAGCGGCGGAAAAAGTCGGTGGGCAGGCTCAGCAGGCGATCCCACACCGCCGCCTGCAACGTGCTGTCGTAACGGCCCTCGATGCGTAACAGCGCCATTCCGCGCGCCATCTGGAACAGGGCCGCTGCCAGCGCGCTGATCGCCAGCACGCCGCCCATCAGTACCAGTTGGCCGCGCTCGCCCGCCGGGAGCAGATCGTCAAAGATCATGCCCGTCACGATGGGGACCGCGATCCCCAACAGTCCGCCCAGCACGCCGACCAGCAGCAGGCGCAGCAGGTCCAGCCGCGCGCCAGACTGCCCGAAGCGCAGCAGGTCCCAGGCGGTCAGTGGATGGTTCGGGAACGGGCGGTAAAACATATATGCCGAACTGCCCAATTCGCGGGCGACCGTATCATCCACCGGGACGCGCGACAGTTGGGCCGGATCGTAGAGTTCGTACCGAGTCGGGCCGAGCGGCAGCAGCGCGACCGGGTATTCATCCTCGCCCTGGAAGGCCAGCAGCGGGCCGTTATCGTGGTGATACCAATCATCGCGCAGCAGCACGCGCCGCAGCCGGACCCCCGACGTCCTGGCGATCTCGGACAGCGGGTCCTGGTGGGGCAGCAGGACGTCGACATCGGGCGGGGGCTGCATGGATATTCCCATTGCATCCCCAACGACCCGGCACGCCGCCAGCAGCGGATCGGCCCCCTCGATTCCGGTTGTAACAGGCAGAAAATCCTCATCCCACGCCCCGGCTAACTGCGCCAGCGCTACCTGGACCCGGCGTTCGTCGCTGGCGACTTTTTCCCGGATCAGGTCGCGGGTGGTTTGCCGTTCGCGGTGAAAATCCCGCGCCACGAGGTCCAGCATCAATTCGTGGAACGCCGCCAGGTGTCCCCACCCGATATCCTGGCCTAACATGGTGGCGGTATCGAAGGTTTCCAGCCGGGCCGTTTCCGGCGCGTGCAGCCAGGTAAACTCGGACAGCGGCAGCAGGCGGTCACTGCCCGCGCTGCCGATATCGGGTATATCGTCGCGGCCCATGAAGCGCACCCGCCCCGCAACAGGTCGCACCCAGGCGATCCGGCGTGGCACGCGGGCATTCTCACCGGCGGCCAGTTCGACCGGCTCACCGGGTATAATGCGGTGGAATTCTTTGGGCCGGACGGTCACGCGCACCGCCCAGGATAACCAGCGCACCCAGTCCTCAAGCATGGTGGCGACCAGGGGCTTATGTTCGTCCTTTTGGGCGCTCTGTCGTAACTGAGATTGGCGCAGTTCGAGAATTTGCGTATCGGGCGTGCAGACCGCCAGCAGTCCGATTTCCCAGCGGTCCAGGTTAACGCCCAGCAGCAGTTGGCCGGTATCCACGCGGAACAAATGCCGCCGCGCCCCGACCGGCTCACCCTCCGCGATCTGGACGGCGAACACGTCCACCTTGCCGTTATAGACCACCCAGGCCCGGTCCGCGCCATCCAGCAAAAACGGCTCGTTGCCGCTGCGCGTGACGAGGTTGGCCTGCCGGTAGCGCAAATTGAGCAGGAACAGTTCCCACTCGTCGGAAGTGCTGTTTATGTTCCTGTCGAGTTCGTCCGTCATTATGGACCTATCCAGGGCGCGGCAAGCAGCGCCCCTACTTTTCCCTTAAAAATCTCTGTGTGCGCTGTGTCTCTGTGGTGAACCTGTTGTTTATTTACGTAAAATCGGACAGGCTGTCCCACATCGAATCGACCACGCTCTTGCTGGCGGTGGGTTGCTCGGCCCCGATCAGGTCGGCATACGCGCCGCCTTTGTCCAACATGGCCTGATGCGTGCCACGCTGCACGATCCGGCCCCGGTCCATCACAATGATCTCGTCACAGTCGCGGACCGTGCTCAGGCGGTGAGCGATGATCAGGCAGGTGCAGCCGCGCCGCCGCAGGTTGTCATCAATATTTTTTTCCGTCACCGGGTCGAGCGCGCTGGTGGCTTCGTCCAGCACCAGCAGCGTCGGATTGGTCGCCAGGGCGCGCGCGATCTCCAACCGCTGGCGCTCGCCGCCGCTGAAGTTGCGTCCGCCCGCCTTAAGCTGGAAATCGTAGCCGCCGGGATGTTCGGTAATGACCTCGTGGATACAGGCGTCTTTCGCGGCCTGGATCACCCACGTTTTGGGAATGGCGGGATTCCACAGCGTCAGGTTATCGCGCACGCTGCCCGCGAACAGCGTAATGGTCTGGTCCACCATCGCCACCGAAGCGGTCATGATCGGGCGCGGAATGGTCTCGCGCGGCTGGCCGTCAAACAAAATTGTGCCTTCCCAGGCGGGATACAGTCCGGCGACCAGCTTGGCGACGGTTGATTTTCCGCTGCCGGATGCGCCTACCAGGGCCACGCGCTGGCCCGGTTTCAGGTCCAGGCTGAATTCCGCGATCAGCGGATCGACCAGCCGGTTATAACCAAACGATACATTGTCGATGCTCAGGTTGCCTTCCAACCGGGCCACCTGCTCCGGGTCAAAGGACCGGGTAATCAGGCTCTTGTCCGCCGGGTAGCGCAGCACGTCGTCCAGCCGGTTGAGATCGCCCGCTGCCTCTTGCAAACGGCTGGCAAGATTGATCAACCCCGTCACCGGCTGCGTGAAGCTCAGCATCAGGCTTTGGAACGCGACCAGCATCCCGATAGTAAGCTGCCCATCCAGCACGCGCAGCCCGCCAATCACCAGGATCACGGCGATGTTGATCGTCATCAAAAACGGCGGGACCACGCCCAATAACTGTGTCAGGTAGCCGAGCTGCTGTTCGCTGTTGACCACCTTTGCCTGGAATCCCGCCCACCGCGCGAAAAAATCCGACTCCGCGCCGGTCGCTTTCATGGTTTCGATGGTTTCCAGGCCATCCATTGCGGTTCCGGCCAGCTTGCCCCGTTCCTGCAGCAGATTCCGGTTGGCATCCACGCGGCGGCGCGAGATGCTGCGCAGCGCCAGGATGTTGATCATCACAATCCCGATGCCGATCACGGCCAGCAGCGCGTCGTACTGGATCATCAGCAGCGCGTAAAACACCACCAGCAGCAAATTGATGGCCGTTGTTGCCAGTTCACCGGAGAGCAGTTGGGCTACCCGGTCGTTGATCTGGACCCGCAGCGCGATATCGCCCGCGTAGCGCTGCGTGAAAAATTCAATCGGCAGGTGCAAAATGTGCCAGAAAAACCGCGCCGATCCGCTCAGGGCCAGCTTGGTTTCCAGCCGGAGCAGGTACATCTGCTGGAGCCACGTCAACCCGGCGCGCAGCAGCACGGCTGCGCTCATCCCGATCAGCAGCGGCGTGATCCAGTCCCGCCCGCCGACCAGAATGTCATCCACGAAAATACGCAAAAAAGCGGGCACGATCAGGCCGGGAATGATCAAAAACAGGCTCGCCAGCAGCACGTAAGCCAGCCCGTAGCCCGATCCCGCCAGCCTGTGCCGCAGCGTGCTGAACAGCGTAAAACGTTCGCCACCCTTCTCGAAATCCGGGCCGGGTTCGGCCAGCAGTACGATCCCGGTGAAATTCTCGTCGAACTCTTGCAGCGACACGGTGCGCGGCCCGGTCGCCGGATCGTTGACATAGACGCGATCCTTGCCAAACCCCTCGACCACCAGGAAATGGGTAAATTTCCAGAAGACGATCACGGGCAGCGGCAAATTGAGCAGACCCTTGATGCTGCTGCGCCGGATGCCTTTCGCTTTCAGGCCGTATTCGCGCGCGGCCTTGACCAGATTCAGGGCGTTACTGCCATCGCGCGAAACGCCGCAGACCAGCCGCAGTTCTTCCAACGCGGCGAACCGGCCAAAATGCCGCAGCACAATACCCAATGAGGCCGCGCCACATTCGACCGCTTCCATTTGCAGCAGGGTGGGCGTCTTGACACGTTTGCGCTGTGCGCGCGGGATAGTGTCGCTCATGGTCGGTTGATCACGGCAGATTGAGAACGCGGCTGATGGGACGTTCGTCTTGAAGCTGGATGATCAGCGAACACGGTGTCCCGCTCACGATCTGGGCGTTCGGCCCATCCGAAGCGGACCACACATACGCGCCGTCCTCATTTGTATCCAGCGCGATCCGCACCTCGAATACCGGACCGGCGACGGTGAGGTCTTCGACAAAGCCGCTGTCGCCCAGGCTGATCCGCATTTCCTCGCGGGTGGCGGCGAAGGCGGCCACCGTTCGCACGCGGCCTTCCAGGTAGCCGTATTCCTCGCGCTCGACCGTCGCGGGCAGCACCTGCACGGTCATCCCGGCCCGAATGCGTTGGCGATCCGCCAGCGAAACATAGGCGACGACCTCGATCTGCGGATCGGTGCGGTCGAAGGACTCCACGCTGATCAGCGGCGATTCGCTGTCTACCGGCTCGCCCAGGCTGGCGCGGATTGACAGGACCTGTCCGTTCACGGCGCTGAGCACGTCCTGCTCGCCGTTGAGTGTCATCAGGCGCGCGACGGGCTGCCCAGGTGTCACCCGGTCGCCGGATTGCACAATTAACTCGATCAGTTGACCGGGATCAGGTGCGGCGATGAATACCACCGGGTTGCTGAGCGTCAGGGTGCCCGATTGGTCCAGCGTGGTTGTGAGACTGCCAAAGATGCCCCACAGCACCACTACACCTAACACGACGCTCACCCCGGCCAGCAGCAGCCAGGAACCGGGCCGCGTGATCTGCATCAGCCGGTCGAGTTCGTCCGGCGAGGCCAGTTTATCAAGGGCTGTTTTGCGGTACACGGGTCGCATGGAAAATCCGTTCCAGTTAGTGGTTCTTGGTTGTTGGTTTTTAGCTGTAGAATCCGGCTGGGCGCTCCATCAGTTTTCCCAGAACCAATCGCTATAAACTAACAACTCAGCACTTCCGAGTTTATTGCTCCGGCTATCATAGTACACTGGCATGGGCAACCGTGCAAAGCCTGCGCGCGCCGCTGGAAATACCCGCGCCCAAAACGCACGAAATGCAACCGAAGGTATTACAAAAGTTTATTTTTCTCATGATGATCAGCAATATTCTCTATGACAAATACCACTGAAGAGCCTTAATTCAAGCGTGTTATAGTTGGTTGGTGACATTTGCGCTCTAATTATTTCTCACTTATACTGGCGGTGACGCGACCCAAACCATTCTACAGCAACGACTCAAAGAATGAACCACATCAAGGCTGTGGCTTTTCGTTAACCTGTTGAAGGAGGTTTGAATACCCATGAAGACATTGGCCCGTTTCACCGTTATCGTATTGTTGATTGCCCTGGTTCTGCCGATTGCGTCGGTGGGCGCGCAGGGTGGTGGAGATGATGAAGCATTGGCCCCGGACGTTGCCGCCGTATTCTACCAGGCTGCGACTGCCGGTTCGTTTGAAGCCATGGACGATGGCTCCTACACTCTGACGCTGGAAGGCGTAGGAGAGAACATTATCTGGCTGGTGAGCTATCCTGGTATGCAGGTGTACACCATGCCCGCTATGCTGTTCAACGACGACTGGGGTGCCAATCCCGAACTGATGGCTAACGCGGTATTGGAAGTTGACGACTTGAACATCGAACTGATCCTGAGTGCCCCCACCTATGCTGATGGCGTACAGACCTATGTCGCCATCGTCGAGAATATCATCGAGCCGGTCGAAACCAAAGATGGGCCGGAACTGCCGATGATGTTTGCTGACGCCAATCTCGCCATTGAGTGGTCGCTTGATTTCCACAATGGCCTGGTGGCCGGTATTGACGCGCGCTACGAAGGTGCCCGCGCCACGCCGGAAGAATGCACCGCTGCCAAGACCGCCGTCAATGAATGGCTGGTTTGGGACCAGCAGAAAGCGGTGGAACAGAACAACGCGCGCGCAGTTTGCAGTAGTGGCGATGCGGCGGCTTGCGACCTGCAAACCTCGATTGCCATCGAGCGTTACCTGACCCGCCAGGGCATGATCCCGGTCATCAAAGTCGCTTACAACGAGTGTGCATAAGTTCAAAAACACGGGGCGGGCACGGCCTGCCCCGTGATCTCTCTAATTATCGTGGCAGTAGTTTTAGGGAGTGAAAAATCGTGACTTCACGTTACATACGCAACCCAGATGTTGTCCTGCGGGAAGAAGAAGCCGCAGGCGGATTGTTGTTTAATCCAGACACCAATGATATTAAGATTATTAACTCGACTGGCCTGTTTATCTGGAACCTGTGCGATGGGACCCAGGATGTACCGGCCCTGATCGCGGCGGTGCAGGCCGCTTTTGATGACGTGCCGGAAGGACACATTTCCGGTCACGTTGAAGCGTTTTTGAACCGGATGCAGGCCGACCAGTTTGTGGGGTTGGTTGAGTCATGACCTCACAGCAGATTATGCCTTCACCTCGCTCTGTCGACATCGCCATCACCGGGCGGTGTAATCTGCGGTGCCAATACTGTTTTTACGCTGATGAGATGGTCGCGCTCGGTGATTTGCCGACAGCGACCTGGCTCAAGTTTTTTGACGAGTTAGGGGCCGCCGGAGTCCTGCGCGCCACCCTGACCGGGGGAGAAGTATTCACCCGCCCTGATTTTTTTGAACTTCTCGACGGCCTGATCGCCAACCGGATGCGCTATTCGCTGCTGAGCAATGGTACTTTGATCACCGAAAAGACGTTGGCCCAGTTTGAACAGGGCAAACGCCGGGCGCGGCTCGATTCGATCCAGATTTCGATTGATGGTTCGTGTGCCGAAGTTCATGACGGAAGCCGTCCTAACAGTTTCAACCGTGCCATACGTGGGCTGCGGCTCCTGAAAGAAGCCGGATATCCACTCGTGGTGCGCACGACGATCAACAAACGTAACCTGCACGACCTGGAAAACGTGGCCGCCCTGCTGCTGGATGAGATCGGGATGCGGTCGTTCACGACCAACGAAGTCATGCCGTTAGGAGCAGGCTGTCATTATGAAGCCAACATGGTGCTGTCCGCCGATGAACAGCTTGAGGCGATGGACATCATCGCCCGGTTGGACGAGCGCTATCCGGGGCGTATCCAGTCTCAGTCCGGTCCACAGGCCAAAAATAAGGCTTACGCCGAAATGGAACATGCCCGCCGGACCGGAGAACAGGCCACCGATTGGGTGATGGGCTACCTGACCGGATGTGGATGTGTGTTTCACCGCATGAGCATTCTGCACAATGGGACGCTGGTGCCGTGCCACATCATGTATGATGCCGTGTTAGGCAACTTCCAGACCGACTCGATCATTGACATCTGGCAGAATCACCCTATCATGAACCAACTGCGTGATCGGCGCGCGATCCCCATGCATGAAGCCCCTGGGTGCCAGGCGTGCGAATGGAATCAGCAGTGCAATGGGGGCTGTCCCGGCCTGGCTTACCAACTGACAGGCGACTTCAACCGGGCCAATCCCGCCGACTGTTACCGCCGTTTCCTGGCCGATCTGTCCGAAGAATCGAGAGCACACTACTATGTCACACATTGATGCCATGACTCACGTTCAGGAAATCGATCTGCCGGAGGGTGTGCCCCCGCTGGAAATGTTATACTTGTACATTGCGGGATCGTGTAATCTGGCCTGCCGCCACTGCTGGATAGCGCCGACCTTCAGTCCGAATGGGAGCACCGGCCCGTTTATCCGGCTGGACCACGTTCGGAAAGCGATTGATGAAGCCAAATCACTGGGGCTGAACCGGATTAAGCTGACAGGCGGCGAGCCTACCCTGCACCCGGAATTCCGCGAACTGGTCCGGCTGATCCATGCCGAGGGATTGGGGATCACGATTGAAACCAACGGGACCCTGATCGACGCGGAACTGGCGCAATTTCTCGCGGAACATGGCTGCGGGATGATTTCCGTCAGCGTGGACGGGGCTACCGCCGAAACCCATGACGCTCTGCGCAACGTACCGGGCAGTTATGAACGGGCGTTGGCCGGTATCCGGGCGCTGGTTGGTGTCGGGTTCGGGCCGCAGTTGATTTGTACGCTGCACCAGGGCAATGTCGCGGAAATGGCTGGCGTGGTGGAATTAGGCCAACGCCTGGGATGTGGTTCCGTGAAGTTTAATTATGTCCAGCGTGCCGGACGCGGCATTAACTTTGCCGAGGATAATGGGTTTGAGGTGCCAGAAGTCATCAACCTGTACCACCATGTCCGCGATGACCTTGATCCCCCCAGCCGTATCCCGGTTTATTTCGATATCCCGCCTGCCTTCCGTCCGTTGGAAAGTTTGCTTACTGATCGGGCGAGGTGTCGGATTCGGCATATTTTGGGTATTCTTGCTACCGGGGAAATGTCGGTATGTGGCATTGGTACTACCGTGCCGGAACTGGTCTATGGACACATGGACCGGGACAGCCTGCGCGAGGTTTGGTGTACGCACCCGGCCATCCAAAAGCTGCGCGAGGATATCCCTGTGAACCTGGAGGGAATTTGCCGCGAGTGCTTGATGCTCGATACCTGCCAGGGCCATTGTGTCGCCAATAATTTCCTGGCATCGCGCCGCATGAATGCGGCCTATGCCTTTTGCCAGCGCGCCGACGACCTGGGATTATTCCCATCAACCCGCCGCCGTTAATTCGTATATCCGTATTCTTCATATTTCTATCCTTGAGGAGAGCCACCATTATGTCGGACACCAAACGTAAATACGAACCACCCATGATCATGGATATGTCGATACCGCGCGCCAAAGGTGAAGGCCCGCTTGGTACATGCACAGTGGGCACATTCCCCTTTATTAACTGTGTCACGGGCGAAAACTACGGCCCGGCGGACGAAGGGTCCTGCTACCCGGCTGGTTCGCTTCCTGCTGGCGCTGGATCGAACTGCACAACGGGCACCCTGCCGAGCTTTGGGTCGCAGTGTTCGCCCTGGGGCAGCAGCGCCAGTAGTGACTGTAGCGGCGGTTGGCGCGCGTAAGCGTGGGAACTCGTTGGGCACTGCCACGAGTCAAAACGATCTGGTAATCGTGGCCCGCCGGGGGCTTAAGTCCCCGGCTCTCTACAACACGTACCATTAAGGGCGTTCAATGATGGTGTGCCGCCTCGATGAGGACATAACGCGAGGCGGCAAAACCTGTTGGATGTTAAAAGCTGATCGTTGACCGCCATTTTCACGAGGAGCATAAACGATTTCCACGCCAATTACCGTTACCCACCGTATCGCGGGTATCACCTTCCGCACCGACTCAAACGTCGCTCTCCCCCATTTTCAAGCGCCCTGGTTTGCGCCTTTTTGCGTCAGCGACAAAGACGAGCCGGATGTGTGGATGTGCTTTCATAAGATGGAACGTCGTCCTGACGAACCATTGTCGAGCGTACCGGTGATCCACGACCGGCTACAGGCGTGCATGGCCCAACCCGACCAGGTGGAAATTTCGCTGGATGCCGAACAGGTCACGATCCGTAATTTCACACAGCGGCGGCTGGACTTTTTCTACACGGACCACTTCGACGGGTACGATCTCGCCCAGCGGTCTACCGGCGCGGAATTCCGTGTCGCTGCGCAGTTCCGGCATTTTTTCTTCATCTTTTTAGCCAACTTTTCCGCCGCGCTGGTCCATAGTTCCGCCGTGATCCGGCAGGACAAGGCGGCGTTGTTTCTGGCCCGGTCCACCGGGGGAAAATCTACGGTGGCCGGACTCGCTAATGGCAGCCCGGTTCTGAATGACGACCAGACCATTATGCGTAAAGAGGGCCAGATCGTCAGCGTACACGCCACGCCGCTTGGCCGCATCACGGACGGTCCGGCTCAGGCCCCGTTGGGCGGTATGTTCCTGCTGGAAAAAGCGTCTCATTTCGAACTGGTGCCCATGTCGCCAACCGAAATGATCGATTACGTGTGGGAAGCCGCGCCATACCCGGCCAATCTGCCGCGTCACCTGAAGACCCAGATGTTTGACGTGATAGCCGGAGCCTGCCTGCAATCCGCCACGTACCGGATGCGGTTCTCCAAAAACTACGTGGATTGGGACGCCATCGACCGGGTGATGGGCGTTGGCTGATGCCGGGACGTGAGTTAACCACCGCACGCCAGACAACATGGACGATCACTTTTATTACGGGAACAGTATGTGGGGCACGTTTCGACCGGGCGATGCGCTGCGAATCGAACCGGTAGCCCTGGACGGTATCCGGCGCGGCGACGTGGTGGTGTATCGCAAATCCAATCAGCCGTTTTCCCCGTTAACCGGCGGCGATCAGGGGAATCACGTCGTACACCGGGTCATCAAAATCGTGCCCGGTGGTTTGTTCCTGCGGGGCGATAACAACCTTGCCGCCGATATCGCCGTGATCCTGGAAGACGACGTGATCGGGCGGGTGACACACGTTCAGCGGGGCGACATGCTGTGCCCGGTCCAGAACGGGAGGCGCGGCGCGTGGCGCGGCCACCTGCTGCACGCGCGCAAAACCGTCTTGTGGTGGCTGCTGCGGATCGTGACTCCGGTAGGACGCTGGCCGTATCGTTGGCTGCGCGGCAGCGGTCTGGCCCGGTGGATATGGCGGCCCACCATCACCGAGATTCACCTGCAAACCGAACGCGGCCCGCTGGTCAAATTTGTGTGCGGCAGCCGCACCGTCGCCTACTGGTTCCCACAGGAAAACCGGTATAAATGTGTTACGCCCTATGACCTGGTGCTGTGGCATCGCTTCCACCCCGGCGAGCCGCCCGACCCGGTACAATCACCGCAGTAAAGCGTTACTTTTTCCCTCTCTGCTCAAACTTCCAGCACAAACAGGCCCGCGTGGTAAAATAGACACCATACAAAATTTACCTACGCGGAAAGGGAATCAGTTGAAACCCGTACTTATTGTGCATGGGGGAGCCTGGAAAATCGCGGAAGATACTCACGAAGCGCACATTCACGGCACGCGCCTCGCTTGCGAAGCCGGGTGGGCCATGCTGTCCAAAGGTGGGACGGCGTTGGATGCGGTGGAAAAAGCCGTGAGTATTATGGAAGACAATCCCACTTTTGACGCGGGTGTGGGCAGCGTGCTCAACCGCGCCGGGGAAATCGAAATGGATGCGATCATTATGGACGGCGCGCGGCTGGAACTCGGCGCGGTGGCGGCGGTGCGCGGTATCACCAACCCGGTCAGGCTGGCGCGCCTGATTTTGCGTGATACCGATCACAGCCTGCTGGTGGGTGATGGCGCGCGCCGTTTCGCCGAGATCAAGGGGATGCGGTTGTGTGCCGAGGCGGAACTCACCGTCCAGCGCGAGATTGACCGTTTCCGCCAGTTGCAGCAGACGCCCAATTACACGCTGGCGGACGGATTCGCGCCCAGTCCGCAGGGAACGGTTGGCGCGGTTGCCATCGACGAACAGGGTCATATCGCGGCGGCGACTTCGACCGGCGGCGCAAGTTACAAGCTGCCGGGACGGGTCGGTGATTCGCCGCTGGTGGGTTCCGGCGCGTATGCCGATGACCAGACCGGCGGGGCATCGGCCACTGGGCACGGCGAAAGTATCATGAAGATTGTGTTGTCCAAACTGGCAACGGACGCTATCGGACACGGCTTCAGCGCGCAGGAAGCGGCGGATTGCGCTATCCGCACACTGTACGAGCGCACGGGCGGGTATGGCGGCCTGATCATGGTCGATCACCGGGGCGAGACGGCGTTCGCCTACAATACGCCGCACATGGCGGTCGCCTGGGTGGACGCAGATTACAAGGTCCAGGCGCGGATCAAAAGCGGGAACTAGGGGGCGATTATGGCACAACGCGGGGTGGGAGTAATCGGGTTCGTCCTGGTAGCGCTGCTCATGTCACTGGCGGGATCGAGCTGCGGGCTGATACGCGGTAATCCGCCGACCGTCACGCCGATTTACATCACGGCCACGCCGGAACCGGTGGTTCTGCCCATCGTGGCAACCGAAACACCCAGTCTGACGGCGGTTGTGGCGGCGGTCACACTGCCAACTCAACCCGCGCAGCGATCCCCAACGCCCACACGCATCCCGCAGATCACCATGACGCCTACCTTCACGCCCACCACCACCGATACGCCGGTCACACCGGGATCGGTGGCCGTGTATGGTCCGGTCGGCGGCGGATCGGATGGCGCGGTAATTGGCGGGAACGGTGTTGTCGGCGCGGGGAACTGCGCCAGCGTGCCTGATGGTGCGTTCGGCGCGATCTACCAGAGCGATCCCAACATCCCGGCGGCGATAGGCTGCCCACTGGCGGCAGCGGCGATCAATATCTCCAGCGCTTACCAGTCCTACCAGAATGGCGTGATGATCTGGGTATCGTCGCTCGGCGCACAACCCCAATCCGCGATCTACGCGCTGTTCAATAACGGCACCTACCAGCGTTATAACGACACCTGGATCGATGGTACGGACCCGGTAGGCGGCGGCGCGGTCCCGCCGGACGGTTTGCTGGAACCGGTGCGTGGTTTTGGCAAGGTGTGGCGCGACCATTCCACCGTGCGCGATGGGTTGGGATGGGCTACGTCTGGCGAGAGCGGCGGCGGCGGGCAGATTTTGTTATTCGAGCGCGGCGAAATGGTCAGCGTATCGCAGGCGGGCCAAACGTACATCCTGATCACGGGCGCGCCGGGAACCTGGACCGCCCGATCCGGCGGATAGCGAGGGATATCACCATGCAGCGACCAGACGGAAGCCTGTATCTTGCCGAACGGCACGGCCAGCCCATTGAAGCGGTACACGTTCACCAGGGTGACAGCAACGACTGCGGGCCGCACGTTGTCACGATGGCGATCAACTTCTGGCACGGCGAACAGCGTCTCGACGCGGAAACCATCGCCAAAACCATGAATCGCCCCCGCGTGCAGCGGAGCTTGATCCCGGTGGTGGTGCGGCGCGTGCCCAACTGGGCCACCATGCCCTGGGGAATTGTGGATGTGTTACAAGAAAACGGCATCCCGGCGCGGTGGCAGATGCGCGCCACTGAAGAGGATATTCAGCGCGCGCTGCGTGAGGACCGGCTGCTGATGCCGATCTACGGCGAACCGTTCAGGCGGGACGGTTGGCGCTGGAAAGGGTGGTCCCATGTGGCGCTGCTGGTTGGCGAAGACGCGGACGTGTACTGGTTCGTGGATTCGGTCCGCCACAACGCCCCAACCAGCAGGCCGCGCGCGGAATTTCTGCGGTTGTGGGGCAATACCGGGCGGCTGTTGATCGAAACGACCTGATCGCGAACCTGGGATCGCGCATCACGTAGGGGCGGCGATTGCTCCACCCGGTTTTCTGTGATTTGGGCGCAGCCAGCAGCGCCCCTACTCCAACACTACCGTTGCGCCCTGAGCCAGATACGCGCCGTGTTCGTCCACTACCTCGACATTCTGGAACGTCACGCCGTCGGTGGTATACATCCCGGCGTAAAGCTGCGCGGTTTCCGGCGGAATATCCAGATCGAACCACAGCAGCAGCGTATCTCCCGCCCGCCAGTAACGGCCCGGCCACGCGGCCCGGTCCACCTGCGCGAGCCACTGTCCGTCGGCATCCAGCGCGTGGACGAACGCCTGATAGTTCGGCTCCACTGGACCGCCCAATTTCCACACCAGCAGCACGCCTTTTACACTGGTTCCTATCACGTAGCCGGTCAGGGTCGCGCCGTTGGCGAAATGGACCGGCTCGATATCGGTTACATC
>JAFGTJ010000074.1 GCA_016934195.1 Anaerolineae bacterium
AGCCAGGACGATAACACTGCTGTTTATGCGGACATCATCGATCCGGTGTGCGGCCTGAAGATATACAACAACGCCACCACCGGCACGTTGTTGATCGACGATCAGGCTATGCGCGCGCGGCATTACCAATTCTGGCCGGGAACCAAACCCATCGCCGTCCACGCCGAAGGGGAAACGGTCGCCCAGATTCTCGAGTTGGTACGCCAGTACCCGCACCCGACGCATTTTTGCCATATCAGCACTGCCGAGGAGATCGCGCTGCTGCGCGCCGCCAAAGCCGAAGGACTCCCCATCAGTGTTGGTGTGACGCCGCACCACCTGTTTTTGACCGATAACGAGGCGCGCACCCTGGGACCGCTGGGCCGCATGAAGCCGGAACTCAAAACGCTGGCCGATCAGGAAGCGCTGTGGGCGGGTATCGCGGACGGCGTGGTGGACGTAGTAGAATCTGACCATGCCCCGCACACGCTAGAGGAAAAATTCTCTGCTGCGCTACCCTTTGGCGTACCAGGGCTGGAAACCACGCTGCCGCTGCTGTGCGCGGCGGCGCACGCCGGACAGCTTACTATGGATCGCGTGGTCGAACTGGTCGCGCTGCGTCCGCAAGCGATCTTTGGCCTGAACTCAGGCTCCGATACCTACACGGTGGTCGATCTGGATGCGACTTACGTGGTCGAACGGCGCAACCTGCGTACAAAATGTGGCTGGTCGCCGTTTGAGGGGATGCGCGTGCGCGGCAAAGTGTGCGAAGTGTGGATCAGGGGCCAGAAAGTGTTTGACGGCGAGCGCGTGCTGGCGACTCCCGGTTTCGGGCACAACCTCTTTGGGGGTGCATCGTGACCGACTCGGTAAGTCGCAAATTGGCGCGCGCGGCCCTGCTGCATACCAACCGGGCGCTGTATGCCGGTCTGCTGCGCCCGCTGATCTTCCGGCAGTCTGCCCAGGACGCCCACGAGCGCATGATACGCTGGCTGCGTTGGGCCGATTCTCAGGCGTGGCTGCTGCCGTTCGTGGGTATGGTGCGGACTCTGGCTTTCCGGTCAGAGGCCGTTACCGTTGGCGGAGTCACGTTGGAAGCGCCGTTGATCCTCGCGGCGGGACTGGTCAAGGGCGACGGTTTCGACTCGGAAGCCGCCGCGCTGGATGCGGTGTCCAGTGGCCGGAACATCATCCCAGGCTGGCGCGTGCTTCCCAGATTGGTTGGGGCGGTGGAGTTTGGATCGTTCACGCGCTGGCCGCGTTTGGGCAATCCCGGCACGGTGGTCTGGCGCGACGTGGACACCCACTCGTCACAGAACCGGGTCGGGCTGCGCAATCCCGGCGCGCGCGTGGCGGCGGTATTTCTGGGGGCGCGCAAAGATCACCTACCGCCGGTTTTCGGGATTAATCTCGCCGTCAGTCCCGGTGTGGACGATCCCGCCGAGCAAACCCGCGAGATCGTGGAGTCGCTGGCTTTTTTCTTTGAGCAGGGAATCAAACCGGATTGGATCACGCTCAATCTAAGCTGCCCCAACACTGGCGACGATCCCGGCAGCCACCAGACCATCGACGGCGCGCGGCTGGTATGCGGCGCAGCTCTGGACGCGCTGGGCGATATTCCGCTGTGGGTCAAGCTCGGCCCGACATTGGCTGACGAACAGTACCGGGCGCTGATGGCCGTTTTCGCGGAAATTGGCGTGCGGGCAGTGGTGGCGACCAATACGCTGCCCATGTCATCGCCGGACGATCCCGGTGTCCAGGCGGGAGTCGGCGGCGGGCGGCTGCACACGCGCGCGGTCGAGGTTGCGGCGGCGCTGGCAGGGGAAAAAAACGTTCAGAATTATACGGTTGATATTGTGGGCTGCGGCGGTGTACAGGACGGCGCGACTTACCAGGATTTTGCCCGGCTGGGCGCGCGCGCCGTGCAATACTGGACCGCCATGATCTACCGGGGACCGCTGGCGGCGGCCCTGATCGCTGGTGAAGCAGGTTCACAGGATAAATCATGATAAATTCACTGAACGCCCTGCAAGCCGACGTTGCCAGGGTGTTGCTAGAAATCGACGCGGTGATTTTCACGCCGCGCGCGCCGGTCACGTTTAAATCCGGTATCCAGTCGCCAGTGTATGTGGATAACCGGCGGCTTCCGTTCTGGCCTGCCCAGTGGCATATCGTGATCGACGCGCTGCAACAGGTGATCCCCTGGCACGGCATCACGTTTGAAGTCATCGCGGGCATCGAAGCCGCCGGGATTCCGCACAGCGCGGCGCTGGCGTATGCCCTGAAAACGCCGTCGGTTTTTGTGCGCAAACAGGCCAAAGAGCACGGCACGCGCCGCCGGATCGAAGGCGGCGACGTAGCGGGGAAACACGTCCTGCTGATCGAGGATATGGTCACGACCGGCGGCAGCAGTTTGTCAGGAGTCGAGGCGCTGCGCGAGGCGGGCGCGGTGGTCAAAGACTGCCTGTGCATCACCGGCTACGGTTTTAAGGAAGCGGCGCAGGCGTTCGAGGCGGCGCAGGTCCGGCTGCATGTGCTGGCCCCTTTTGCGACGATCATCGTCGAGGCGTGCAAAATGGGCCGCTGTGCCGAGGACGAATTGGAAATTCTGGAAACCTGGACGCGCGATCCGCACGGTTGGACACCCACATCACCGGAGACACCCAACTCATGAGCCAGATCATCGAAAAGTATAACCGCCGCGTGGACGCGATAAAGTCGCTGGTGTGCGTCGGATTGGACAGCGAAGTGGATCGTCTGCCAGAGAGATTCAGGAGCGCCGCCGATCCGCAATTTGCGTTCAACCGCTGGATCATCGAGCGTACACATCCCTATACCAGCGCCTATAAGCCCAACATCGCGTTTTACGAGGCGCAGGGCGAAGCAGGATTCCAGGCGTTGGCGCGGACAATGGACTATCTGCGCGAGCAGCATCCCGATATCCTGACGATCTGCGACGCCAAGCGCGCCGATATCGGTTCTACCAACCGGGGTTACGTGACGGCCATTTTCGACCGGATGGGTTTTGACGCCATGACGCTGAATCCCTACCTGGGGCGCGAAGCGTTGGAGCCGTTCCTGGCGCGGGGAGATAAAGGCTGCATTATACTGTGCCGGACCTCCAATTCCGGCGCGGGCGAATTTCAGGATGTATTGTGCGACGGTAAACCGCTGTGGCAGATCGTAGCCGAACAGGTCAGCCGGACCTGGAACACGGGCGGTAATTGTATGCTGGTCGCGGGCGCAACCTATCCCGACGAACTGCGCCAGATTCGCGCTTTAGTAGGCGATATGACGCTGCTGGTGCCGGGAATCGGGGCGCAGGGTGGCGACGTGGAACAAACCATTCGCGCCGGGTTGAATAGCCAGGGCGCGGGTCTAATTATCAATTCCTCGCGCGGGATCATCTTCGCGGACGATCCGGCGGTGGCGGCGCGCGCGCTGCGCGATTCTATCAACCAGTACCGGCAAGCATAGATAGATAAGGGAGACACATGATCAAAGCCATTGTCTTTGATATGGACGGCCTGTTGGTGGATTCGGAACCGATCTGGCATCGAGCCAGAATAGAGACGTTTGGAGCGGACCGGCTGCGCTGGACGCAAGCCGACCAGGAACACGTTATGGGCAGCCATACCGAAACCTGGGCCGCTTATGTCGCGGAACGACTGGAGCACCAGTATACCGTGCCGGAAGTCATCGAGCAGGTGGTCCGGCAGATGGAGGTTTTCTACCGCGAAAGCGTTCCCTATATGCCCGGCGCGCGCGAGATATTCGGCAAACTTGATGGGCAGTTCACACTGGGATTGGCGTCCGGCTCGCCCTACCGCCTGATTCACGCGGTACTGGAAAGCGCGGGTTGGACGGATATGTTCGTTAATGTGCTGTCCACCGACGAACTCCCACATGGCAAACCCGCCCCCGACGCTTACCTGGAAAGCGCGCGGCGGTTGAATATCCCGGTCGAACAGATCGCCATTTTTGAAGATTCGGCCAACGGTATCCTGTCCGGGCGCGCGGCAGGCGTCAGGGTGATTGCCGTCCCAAGCTCCTACCAACGTCCCCCGGCAGACACGCTGGCAAAGGCCGATCAGGTGATTGAGTCGCTGGCTGATTTCTCGCCGGACATGCTGAAAAACTGGTAAGTGAGGCGTAGACAAAAATTGTCCGTGACAAGGTAGACAAAAAGCCTCGGAAATGGTAGGTCAAACCCAACCATTGACAGCCCTATCGGGCACAGTATAATCTGACCGTCATAGTGGCTCTCGGTTGAGTGCCTGGTTTTTGTGAGGATACGCTTGTGTCTGATCTTGGTCGAATTGCCTGGAGTCGGTGGAAAATCATAGGGGACGTTTTCGGTGATTTCCAGGCGCGGCTGTTTGCCGTGTTGTTTTATTTCACGATTTTTGTCCCATTCGCTCTCGGTGTTCGTCTGCTCAGCGATCCGCTCCGCATTCGGAAGCCGACCCTTGCCTGGACCGACCGCGAGGCGGTTAGCGGCACACTGGATGATGCGCGGAGGCAGTTCTAAGCATGGATATCCTGGGAGTTTCTTGTTTCTATCACGACTCGGCGGTGGCCCTGCTGCGTGATGGAGAATTGATTGCTGCTTCGATGGAAGAACGCTTGTCGCGCCAAAAGCATGACAGCGGCTTCCCTACACGCGCTATTAATTTCTGTCTGGAACGCGGCGGAATCACCGGCTCGGACCTGGATTACGTCGTTTTCTATGAGAAGCCGATGGTCAAAGTGGGCCGGATTTTGCAAACAGCCCTGGGGACCTTTCCGCGCTCGTGGGATTTCTGGCGCGAGGCCGTGACCGCGTATGTCAGCGAAAAGTTCTGGATCAAGAGCCTGCTGCAACGCGAGCTAGGTGTGCGGCCCGATCAAATTCTGTTCTGCGATCACCATATGTCCCACGCGGCCAGCGCGTTTTTTGCCTCGCCGTATGAGGACGCCGCCGTGATCACGGTGGACGGCGTGGGCGAATGGACCACAACCACAATGGGCCACGCCACCGGGACCTTTGACGGCAGCGTTCAGAATAACATCAACCTGTTCTGGGAACAGCGCTTCCCGCATTCGCTTGGTTTGCTGTATTCGGCGTTCACCGCGTTCCTGGGTTTCCGCGTGAACAACGGCGAATACAAGGTTATGGGTATGTCGCCTTATGGCGATCCGACCATGACCGATAAGGTCAAGCAGTTGATCAATCTCAACAGCGACGGCAGCTTCGACCTGAATATGGACTATTTCTCTTACCACCATTCAGCCAGGCACAGCTTTAACGACAAGTTTGTGCGCTTGTTTGGGGAACCGCGCGTCCACAGCGAGGAATTTTTCACGGCGCGCAGCGATCCCAGCCGCGCTCATGAAACCGAAGCCGTCAAGCGCAACCAGTATTACGCCGATATTGCGCGCAGCATCCAAGTCGTCACCGAAGAAGCCCTGATCAACATGGCGAACGCCGTGTATGAAAAGACCAAAGCGAAAAAGCTGGTCATGGCGGGCGGTGTGGCGCTCAACAGTGTGGCGAATTACAAGCTGCTCACCCAGACACCGTTTGAGGAAATCTACATCCAGCCTGCCGCCGGGGACGATGGCGGCGCATTGGGTGCGGCGCTGTGGGCCTATCACATCGTCCTGGGCCAGCCGCGCAAAATGGTCATGAACGACGCCTACTACGGCCAGGACTTCACCGACGACCAGATTCGCGCCTTCCTGGACGGCAAGGGCATCCCGTACCAGTATTATGAAGACGAGAGCGCCCTGATCGATCGGCTGGTGGATGAAATGATCGATCAGAAAGTGGTCGGGCTGTTCCAGGGTCGGTACGAGTGGGGGCCGCGCGCGCTGGGCAACCGCAGTATCCTGGCCGATCCGCGCCGCGCCGAAATGAAGGATATTGTTAACAGCAAGATCAAGTTCCGCGAACCGTTCCGGCCCTTTGCTCCGGTGGTGCCGACCGAACGCGCGGCGGAATATTTCGACTATCCCAACGTGGAAAACGATCCGCTGCCGCGCTTTATGCTGTCCGTCAGCCCGGTCAAAGAAGATAAGCTCGACGTTGCCAAAGCAACCACCCATGAAGGCGGCACCGGGCGCTTGCAGACCATCGACCGCGACACCAACCCGCGTTATTACGATATCGTGACGCGCTTTGGCGAAGCGACCGGCGTCCCGATCCTGATCAACACATCGTTCAACCTGCGTGGTGAACCGATTGTCAGTTCACCGGCTGACGCCTGGAAGACCTTCAGCAACAGCGGCATTGACTGGCTGGTGCTGGAAAAATTCCTGGTCGGCAGTGACGCTAAGAAATAGCGGGGAACACAACCCATGAGTGAACAACCCACCTCCAACCGTCCGGGCGCACTGGCCGGACTCAAGACTCGCCTGGGGATTTTGGGCGAACTATTCGCGTTTTTATGGGCCGCCAAGATGTGGTGGTTGATCCCGATGATCGTTGCCCTGCTCGCGTTTGCCCTGCTGATCGTGCTGGGATCGTCCGGCGGCGGCGGGCCATTGATCTATACCCTGTTTTAGGAGACAGTCTCATGAACAGTTGGTTGCTTGCCATTATCATCGGCGCGGCGTGCGGCCTGGTGATTGGCGTGAAGATCGCGCGCGACTCGAACCGGGAACAGCCCGTGTTGGGCGGGTTGTTGGCCCAGGTATTCCACTACCTGGCTTGCGCCGGACTGACCGGGATGCCGCCTTTCATCATCGCCGGGATTATCGTCGGGCTGTCGTTTCTGAAATTATTTGGTACGGCGGTCGGATTCCTGGCTGTGACCGGGATGCTGCTGCTGATCTACGCGGCGGTTGAGCCTTCTCAGTCCCAGTCTGCTCCTACGCGGCATACCTGACACGTTGGAACAAGCGCTAAAAATCAAAGCGCCCCGGTGTGTTGAATAGCCGGGGCGTTTTTTTGCGCCTGGGACTTGTAATGGTCCTATTCTAACACGGGTCCGTTATGGGCGGGCTTGCAGTGTGACCGTAATATCTACCGGGGCATTGGAGCGCCATACCGTGAGCGTGATTTGCTCACCCGGTAGTGTATTGTTGGACAGGTACGCGATCAGATCGTTGATGCTCTGCATCGGCTCACCGTTGATCGCCGTAATGATATCTCCCCCGACCGGCTCGCGTCCAAACGGAGTCGAGATCGCCTGGTTGGTGCCTCGCAGTCCGGCTTGTCCGGCAGGGCTTCCCTGCTGCACGCCGCTGATCATGACCCCTTGCAGATCGGACGGCAGGTTCATGGCCTGAATCTGGGCTGTGCTCAGCGTATAACCGGCGATGCCCAACCAGCTATTCTCAAACTTGCCGTATTGGATCAGATAGGGTACGACGCGGCGGACGGTATTCGACGGGATCGCGAAACCGATCCCCGACGCGCTCCTCGTCTCGCTCACAATGGCGGTATTCACGCCGATCACGTTCCCGGCAAGGTCCAGCAGCGGGCCGCCGCTGTTGCCGGGATTAATGGCTGCGTCGGTCTGGATTAGTTCGGGAAGGCTGAAACTGTCCTCGTTGCGCAGACTCCGGTCCAGCGCGCTTACGATGCCGGTCGTCAGGGTGAAGTCCTGGCCGAACGGGTTGCCAATTGCCAGCGTTTCTTGCCCGATCACCACGAGGTCGGAATCCGCGAACGTTACCGGCTGGAGGGTAAGGCCCTGTGGATCAACACGCACTACCGCGAGATCGGAATCTGAGGCCGATCCGATCAACTTTGCTTCGGTAGTGGTGCCGTTCGCAAATGTGACCTGAATGTACGATGCGCCGTCCACTACATGCGCGTTGGTGACAATGTGCCCTTCGGTGTCGATCACAAAGCCGGTCCCGGAGCCGCTGCCGTTGCGCATCACCACTGAGATATCCACCACCGACGGAATCACGCGCTGGTACACGGATGCGGTGTTGAGTTCGTTGGCGTTCAACTGGTACGGTGCGCCTGCTGGCAGCATGGACACATCACTTACTATGCCACCCTGCGCGAGCACGTCTACCACGCCGTTCACACTAACGCCGCCGATTATAATGCCGGTCACAAGAATCAACGTGACCAATACGATCACAGATACACGTTTTATCATGGTTGCTAACCCTATCTCCTGATTCCAATTTCTGATCACCTGTCAAGAGATGTATAGCAGCCGAATGTGTAAAAAATGTAACGCGGCGATGAGAATTTGTTTAGAGGAATCGAATCGTTTAATGAGAACGTGGTGATCGGGAGCCGCCAACCCGGTGTAATGAGCCGGACCCGCCCCGTGAGGATGGATCGACCGGGGCGGGGGCGAACAATAACGTTTCGGAGCAGATGGGAACCGGACGTTCGATTGGTCTGGCTTCCACAGAATCCGGTAGCAGGTGTTCGGGTATCGCTAAACGCGCTGCGCTGTGCGGTACTGCTCGATGGTGCGTGCCAGCCCTTCGCGGAAATCCATCTGCGCCTGGAACCCAAAGCGCTCTTTGGCGCGCGTCGTGTCGAGATTGCGGCGTGGTTGGCCGTTGGGTTTGGTGGTATCCCACCGGATTTCGCCCGTGAAGCCGGTCAGTTCCACGACCAGTTCCACGAGGTCCTTGATCGAAATTTCCTTGCCGGAACCCAGATTGACCGGATCGGGATCGTTGTAACGTTCAGCGGCCAGGACGATCCCGCGCGCGGCATCTTCCACGTATATAAACTCGCGGGTCGGACTGCCATCGCCCCAGGCCACGATATGATCGGCCCCGGCGTTTTGCGCGTCGATGCACTTTTTGATCAGGGCCGGGATGACGTGCGACGACCGGGGATTGAAATTGTCACCAGGGCCGTACAGGTTCACCGGCAGCAGGTAGATCGCGTTGAAGTCGTATTCCTGCCGGTACGCCTGCCCCTGGACCAACAGCATCTTTTTCGCTAACCCGTAGGGCGCGTTGGTTTCTTCGGGATACCCGTTCCACAGATCGTCTTCTTTGAACGGCACGGGCGTAAATTTGGGGTACGCGCAGATCGTGCCGATGCTGACGAATTTTTCGACGCCCGCCTGCCGTGCGTGTTCCAGCGTGAGCACGCCCATCATCAGGTTGTCATAGAAAAAGCTGCCCGGTCGCTCGCGGTTGATGCCGATTCCGCCGACCGTTGCGGCGAGGTGAATCACCATCGTAGCCGGGTTTTCCTGGTACATGCGGAGCACGTCGGATTCCTGGCGCAGATCGTAGCAATCCTTGTCCGCAATATACACTTCGCCCGCGCCGCGTGATCCCAGTTCGCGCACCACGTTTTGACCCAGGAACCCGGCTCCGCCGGTTACGATGACCCGCTGGTTCTTCCAGAATGTTGTGTCCGTCATAGGGTATTGTCCCGTCCCTTCTACTGTACGATAAAACGCGCGTTGCGGTGACGATCCGCCAGCGGATTGCCCACCAGCCCGGTTTGAATCGCGTCACGCACTTCGATCACGCCGTCCTCTACTGAAATTGTGGGCGTGAAGCCTAACATGGTCCGAATTTTCTCGAACGATACCCGGATATCGCGCATATCCCCGCCGAAGCTGAGGTCCTTGTACTGCACTTCCACGCTGGGGATGTGTTTTTGTACCAGCGCGACGATCTGGTCTTTGGTATAGTTGCCGTCCTCGGACCCGACGTTAAAAATTTCGCCGCCCACCACGTCCTGACTGGCTTCCAGCACCATTTCAATCGCGCGCGTGATGTCGTAAACATGCACGAACGAGCGCGCATAACCCCGCTGGTAGATGATCAGTTTGCGCTGGGTGAGCGCTTCAAGCACAAACTGGTTGACGATCAGGTCAAAGCGCGTGCGAGGCGAAATGCCAAACAGTGTGGCAAATCGCAGCAGCACCGGGACGCAGTGTGACGTTTGGGCCTGTTCCAGCAAAAATTCCTCGCTGGCGATCTTGGTTTCGGCGTATAACGACTGGGGACGCAGCGCCGATTTTTCCGTGACCATGTCGTCGGTTTCGGCAATGCCGTAGTTGCTGTAGGTCGAGGCGAACACGAAGCGCTTGACCCCGGCGGCTTCCGCGTCGGCGAACACTTCCTGCGTGACCTCGACGTTATAGCGCCACGCCACCCCGCGCCCTACCGACTGGCAAGCCGGGAATCCCACAATCGCCGGTAAATGCACCACCGCGTCCGCGTCACCGATGAACGGCGTCACGCGGGTTTCGGTCAGGTCAGCGTACCGGAACTGGAAATTGGGATGGTTCATGTAAGCCAATAGCGCATCGCCGCCAAACATGAGCTTATCGACGATTGTGACGCGATGCCCATCATACAACAGTTTTCCGGTTAGCAGTGAGCCGATGTACCCGGCCCCGCCGGTAATCAAGACGTGCATAGTGTCCTCCAAAGTTAAGCCCTGACTAGAACCGACACTCCTTGCAGCGCCGGGAAATCTAAGAAATAGTCACTGACAAGCGATTCGTTGCGTTCTATAAATTCGACCAAAAAAGCGTGCAAAATATTCGAGCGATAGTACAGGTGGGTGTTGGCTCCCATCCGTTGTAACAACCGGTTGCCGTAGCGGATCATCCGGTCGGCCCAGGGATTTGGCTCTGGGTAAAAGGCGTGATTCACTGCCAGGGCAAAACCGACGGGTAATTCGCTGAAAATACGCGCGGCGCGGTTTACCGAATGATTGCTGACCGGCAATTCATCGAACAGGCGCAGGGCGTCGCTTTCGATCAGCCGGGACGTGTCCAGGTCCACGAAGCGGAAAACCGGGCGCTCGGCGGACGTGTACACGCGGCCCCAATCTGCGGTATTGCGTTCCACGATACCGCGCTGTTGCAAGCTGTGGATCACGATGCGGCCCCAGGTGCCGTCCGGCATCAGATTACGGGTGAGGTAGTTGGCGGGCGGGTGCCACTGGTGGAAAAAAAACACGTAGTCATTGAGCCAGCGCACCTCGAAATCCAGCGCCAGCAAGCGGAAATACAGATCGCGGTCCTCAGTGCCCCAGTAGCGGTAATACTCGTCAAAGCCGCGTATCTGGTGCATGGTGCGGGTGGCGATGCACTGGAACCCGCCGAACTGCTTGCGGTCCCCTCTGCCCAACTGATCCAGGTGACGCTCAGGGTGCGCCCAATCGCTGAAGCCTTCCGGCAGAAAGTGCGGCGCGCAGTATAACACGCGCTGCGGCGTGGCGTGGGCGGCCACCGTTGCCAGGAAATGGGGTGGAAACAGCATATCGGTATCGGTGGTGATCGTGTACTCCGATTCGGCCAGCCGCGCACCTACGTTGAGCGCCTTCGACCGGCTCCAGGGCCAGCCGCGTGTATCGGAATACACGTAGTGGGCAAAAGCGTACTGTTCCACCAGCGGGCGGATCGTAGCGGCATAATCCGGCGCGCTGCCGTAATCCACGAAAATCAGGCTGAAATCGGTGAAAGTCTGGTCGGCCAGGGAACGCAAAAACCGCGCGATTCGCTCGCTTTCACGATCCCGGAAACCGACCACGACGGTGAACATACTCATAACCCGGCTATCCTCGCGCCGCCTCGATCAATTCGTACACCCGGCGATAGGCGGCCCAACCCTGCTCGATCTGGCGCTGCGCGGCTGCCAACAGTGGCTCGCGCACCTGGTCCGCCGGGTGCCACACCGTATCCAGGGCGCGTGCCAGCCGGTCCGCGAGATCGGGACCGTCCAGTAATACCACTTCGCAGCCCGCGCCAAACTGGTCCGCGAGTCCCTGGAACTTATCTACATAATACGGTGACTTTGCCAGCGCCACCACCGGGACTCCTTGCGACAGCGCAAACACGCCCGCATGGTAACTGCCCGCGACCACCATCCGGCAGCGCCCGATCTGCCGGATTACTTTTAGCGGTGTGTCCAAATCCTGCCCGCCGTCTGTCTCATTATCTAAAATCTGCTGGATCGCCCTGGTGTCGGGATAACCTTTGCTGAACGAGATCGGGACCGGCAGCAGTGGCGCGCCGACCCGTTCGCCAACGGCGCGGATCGCGGCTCCTACGGTCTGAGCGATGGATTCATTCACTCCGGCGTAAGGTGCTACCCGCAAATTGACGCCGACAGCCTGCCCGATCTGATCGGGCCGTTCCCGGTAGGCCAGTTCGACCGCGTCATCGCCGGTTGTCATGATCCGGTTGGGATTCGTGCCCAATGATTCCAGAAATGGCAGGCTGGCCCGCTGCTCGCGCAGGCTGATGAAGTCCACGTCTGGCAAGACTTCCTGAGCGCGCACCAGCAGACGGGGATCGGTGGCCGGTCCCATGCCCTGGCCGACCATCACCGCCGGGATGCCCACCTGCCGGGCCAGCGCCAGCAGGTCCAGAATGCGCAGATCGCTCCAGACAAACGCATCGGTCATGCCGCCCTGCCCGGTGATGATGATCGCGTCCGCGCCGAGCACATGATTTACGAACTCGTCCAGGTACGCGGTATCACGCCCGGTCAGCCGCCGCCATTGACGGTACACAGCCAGCGCGGAATGCGGCCAACGACGGCGTGTTTTGCGCTCCCATGCCAGCAATCGCGCCGATATCCGGCCCGGCAGCAGGTCATGCACACGCCGGGAATATAAATACCAGTCGTCCATCCACACATCGAGCGCGCGTTTCTGCACCGGCCTGATCCCCGGACAGTAGACCGCCAGCCGCGCCGGATCGTTGGAGTGGGCGTACAGGGTCGCGTCCGGCCACAGGACGCGCAGCCGGGCCGCCGCTGCCTGGAGCATCGCCAGATCGCCCATATTGACGTGCCGGTGTCCGCTGGGTTCGATGTAAATGTGCATCACGATAATCCGGTCAAGACGATCTATTACGCAGCAGTCGCTTGATCAGGCTCCGTATGGCTTGCCATGTTGATTGCGGCGGTTCCAGTGATGCCAGTTCAGCCGCGTAACGCTCCCGCAGTTTCTCGACGTGCTGCATCAGGTTCGGCGGGAACGGGTGATTGTGGGCCGGATCGATGCCCTCGAACGCCAACGGTTCCAGTTTCTTCCCCCGGTAATCCGAGATCGCGTGGTGAATTTGATAGGTCGGAAACGAAATACCGGTGATGGGATGCCAGGGATGGTACAGCCTGATCTCAGGGTGCCACATCACATGCAGCCCCAGGATTTTCAACCGGCTGTAGATATCGTACCCGTTGCCGTGTAATCCTGACTCAAAGGTAGAATGCTGCTCGTACCCGTTGATCGCCAGCAGCCATTTTTTGCGGACGGTCAAACACCCGCCGTAATTACTCGGATTCGTCAGCCGTCCCACCGTGCGTAAATGATCCAGGTCCCAATCCGGCTTATGCTCCGATTGGTCCTCATTGAAGCGGTACAGATACATAACCAGTTTGTTATTGGTCTGGTGTTCGGCCCACACGCGCTCCAGAAAATCCGGCTCGACCACGACATCGGCATCGGGAATCACGATCACCTCGCCGCTGCTGGCCGTAATCCCGGCATTGAAGCAGTAGGACGAATGGTAAACGTCCTCACGGTTGAGGGTGATGATCTTGAAGTTCGGATACTGCGCGATCTTCTCGGCCAGTTCCGGTTGGACCCGGTTGGTGTACTCGACCCAGATCAACTCGTATTCATCAGGCGGGAGTGTCTGGTTTCCAAAGAAATCAATCGCGTGAAAATACTCGCGGAACGAGCCGTCCACCATGATCACGCTGATACGGGGGGAAGTGTGTTCGGTCATGAATGATTGCCTGCCAGTGAGCGATACAAATCCAGGGTTGCTTGCGCCGTGTGATCCCACGAAAACAGCTTGGCGCGTTCAAATCCGGCCTTGACCCGCGCCGAATCGCGTCCTTCGGCCAGCGCGGTATCCAGCGCTGCCTGTAACCCGTCCACGTCCGGCGGATCGAAGTAGATCAGGTAGTCTCCGGCCACTTCGTGCGATGTCGGGATATCTGACGCGATGACCGGGCAGCCGCAGTTCATGGCTTCCAGCAGCGGGATACCGAAGCCCTCATAGATCGAGGGGTACACGAACGCCGCCGCCTCATTATACAACTGGGTCAGCGGACCGTCGCCAACCCCGCTCAGCAGGTGTACGCGGTCCTGAAGATTCCAATCTTCCAGCCGCCGTTGTTCCTCCGATGACCAGGGATCACCCACAACAGCTAATGTTACTTCAGAACGGCGCGGCCAGCGGCGGTAGGCTTCCAGCAGTGTCTCGAAATTTTTGCGCGGTCCGCGTTTGCCCACATATAACACGAACGGCTGCGCCAGCAAGGATGGCGGCACGGCATCGCGCGCGGCGGTTCTTATGAAATCCGCGCTGCATCCCAACGGAATCGCGTGAATCCGCGCCGCATCGACGCCATACACGCGCTGAATGTCCCGCTTTGTGACCTCGGAAATGGCAATGATGGCATCGGCGGCTTGAACACAGCGTCGCACTTGCTGGCGGTGGTCTTCGTCCTGGGGCCGGTTGTAGCCTTGTTCGCGGAATAATTCGTACACCATGTCGTACACGCTGACCACATAATGACCGCGCCGCCAATGCTGCGGTGTGGTGAAATAGGTAGTATGCCACACGTCGCCCTGGCCGGTCACGCGGTGGTGGGCCGATTCCTTCAACACCTGCCGGGTGCGACCGGGCAGCCAGCGCCAACGGTGGCGCACATCCGGCAGGATACGGTGTTCAATGCGGACATGATCGGGAAGCGGCTGTTTGACCGCCATGTTGGAATGAGTCACCAGCGTGATGTGCAGCGACTCGTCCAGGTCGCACATACGGGGCAAAATCGCGTGAAAAATGCGCGAAATGCCGCCGCGCGCCTGAAGCTGGAAAATGTAGCCGTCCACTACGATATTCATGCCGCGCCGCTGCCCTTTCCAGCCCTAATCCACTTCCAGCAGAAGCCGGTTGCGGAGATGGTCCAGGCGTGTATGTCCCGGCAGCGGACGCCCCATGATCCGCGTCTCCGCGCCGAGCTTGAGCACCCATGCCGTCCGGGTGTACAGGCGCTTGATCCACCCGTTAACCGGCACATCGTACCCGTAGGCGCGCATGGTGTCCCCGGCGATGGAGTCAATGCGGATCAGGTGCGTATGTGGCACGCGGTACTGCGTATTGGTATTGGCGATGGGCCGGGTGATCACGTCCTGTTTCCACGTTTCCCAGGGCTGGATAATGCTTTGTCCGGCGGTTTGGTAACTGTCCAGGCGAGTCGGGTCCAGTTCAAAACCGAGAAACGCCGCGATCCCGGCCAACACTCCGGCGGTATTTCCGGCGAGGTCCTCGTACCGTACACTATAGATCGCGGCGGGATGCCGGTCGCGGAACTGTTCAAAGGCATGAATGGCGCGCATCCACTCGCGGGCCAGTTCGGAAACCGGATCGACCTGCCGGTCCTCGAACTTTTTGCGGCGGGACTGGATCGCGGGAACGGGGTTGCGAACGATGTGGACAAACTGCGCGGCGGGATACCAGTCCAGAATACGGTCCAGGTAGTAAACGTGATTGGGTGTTTTCTCCAGCCAGCGATAGCCAGAACGCCCGACGTGCTCTCCCAGGCAGTACTGCACAATCTGCTCAAAGACCGTTTGGGACGTTAACCGGCCCTGCGCGGCCAGAGCGTTCAGCGCGGCGGTAGTTACTGCCGGGAGATCGATCCGTGCGTAGGTATACAGCGCGTCCAACCCGGTCTGCAAACCGTTTACCGTGACGCGGGCGCTGCTGCCGGGATCGTCAGTTAATGCGCGGCGCACAAATCGGAAAAAGTGCGTTTCAGGAAACGAATAGATGCCTTCCTGAGCACACAGCAGCGATTGCAGCAGCGTCGTACCGGAACGAGGAAATCCCACGATAAAAATGGGATTTTGCGGCAGTTCGATCATGATTCTAGGGTAACACTGTGCGCCAGTTCAGGAGTCACGGCGCGCCAACTGACCTTTGGCGTGAGCAGTCCCCGGCCCAGGGTCAGCGAATCCTCGCTGCGCAGCGGCAGCACCTCGAAGACCAGCGGATTCTCCACCCGGTCATCGGGCAGTCCGATTCGCTGCCGGATCGCCAGGATTGTGACGCGATACGTGCCGGGACGGAGCGTCATGTGATCCAGGTCGAGGCGCACCCGCAGCGGTTCATCCGGCGAGGCACTGTATTCCACGTCGTATTCTTCGCCCAGAATAGTTGTGACCGTAAACTGGTCGCGGGTTTCAATCTGCATAGCGATGGTTAGCCCGTCCATCTCGATCTTGGACCGGGCTTCGATGTAAAACCGCAGCGTATCGCCGTATTTGACCCGGTTGGTGAAAATTCCCTCGTCATCCACCAGCGTGAACCGGGTGAACCGGATATCGTCCCGCGTGACCGAGGGATGGCGCTCGGCGTGCGCAATATCGGTGGTTTCGCCCTGATCGTCGTCGGTCATCTTGAGATACGTGTCAATCACGGATGCGGCGGTGTTATCCATGATCACGCCGCCCTGTTCCATCAACAGCGCACGCTCACACAATTGCTGGATCGCCAGCATATTGTGGCTCACGAATAACACCGTGCGCCCCTCGTAGGTCACGTCTTTCATTTTGCCGAGACACTTGCGCTGAAAGGCCGCGTCACCCACTGCCAGCACTTCGTCCACCAGCAAAATATCTGGTTCCAGGTGAGCGGCGACCGCAAACGCCAGCCGCAAATACATCCCGCTGGAATAGTGGCGGACGGGCGTATCGATGAATTTCTCCACGCCGGAAAATTCCACGATTTCGTCAAACTTGGCGTCGATTTCGCTTTTCGTCATGCCAAGAAATGCGCCGTTGAGGTAGGTGTTCTCGCGCCCGGTCAGCATCCCCTGGAAGCCGGTCCCGACTTCCAGCAGTGAGCCGACGCGACCGCGAATCCGGGCGTAGCCTTCGGTCGGGAAGGTGATGCGGGTCAGCACTTTCAGCAGGGTACTTTTACCTGCCCCGTTGTGCCCGATAATGCCGACAACCTCGCCGCGCTGCACCTGGAAGGATACGTCCTTCAGTGCCCAGATGAACTCGTCTTCCGATGGTCCTGGCCGGTTCCGGCGCACCACTGAATAGACCAGCCGGAACGGTTGGATCAGCGCCTCGACCAGCCCTTCGCCAAGCGACTTGTCGGCGATTTGCAGCGCGCCAATCCGGTAGCGTTTGCTCAGTTTGACGACATCAATGACAGTATCACGATCAATATCACGCATCCAGCACCACTACCTTTAAGACAGGTCGGCGAAGATTTTCTCCATACGCCGGAAGTAATACGCGCCGCTGATCAGAATCACCAGCGCCGCAACGGTTGAAACGAACAACATAAAACCGGGCGGGTCGCCTTGCCCTAACAACGCCCACCGGAACCCCTCGATCACGCCGACCATCGGATTGACTGCGTACAACGTGCGCCAGGGTTCATCCAACACTTTGGACGAATACACAACCGGCGTGGCATACATCCAGAAGCGCAGCAAAAAGGAAATGATGTAGCGCGTGTCGCGGTAGATCACGTTCATGGCCGAAAACCACAGCCCAACGCCCAGCGCCGTGATCGCCGCCAGCAGCAGGAAAAACGGCAGCAGCAGCACAACCAGCGATGCCGGGTAAATGCCGTAATAGATCATCATCCCGATCACCACCAGGAAGGCGAGGCCAAAATCGGGCAGTCCGGTTATGACGGCGGACAACGGGACCACCAACCGGGGGAAATACACTTTTTTGATCAGATTGGAATTGCCCACCAGACTGCCGGATGACCGCGACAGCCCGCCGGAAAAAAACGCCCAGGGCAGCACTGCCGAGTAACTGAAGAGCGGGTAGGGCAGCCCCTCGGAGTCCATTTTTGCCAGCCGTCCAAAAATGATGCTGAACAGGACCATATTGGCGACCGGTTGCAAAATAGCCCAGGTGGCCCCCATCAGTGTTTGTTTATAGCGCACGGTGATATCGCGCCAGGTCATGTAAAACAACAGTTCGCGGTAGTCCCACAGTTCCCGCAGATCGAGCGGTATCCATCCCTGGGCGGGCTTGATGATGATCTCGCGTTCGGTTGCATGTGATTGTTGGGCGTCAGCGGACATGGTTGGTAACACCTGGGAGGATTGTTAAAAACACAGCGGCCTCATTGTACCTTGCCGGTACCTTTTGTCAAACGGTGTTTCCCCTATGCCCGCATGACAGAATTGGGAAAGAGTAGGGGCGTATACCATACGCCCCTACGAGAAGACACATTACAGATCGGGTGTTATTCCGGCAGCACGAAAACCGCTGTGGTGCGCCCCGGTACGCTGAAGGTTCCGGCCTCGAAGCTGGCGGTCTGGACCACCGGATCGGCAGACACGGCCTGGATCGGGTGCAGGTCAAAACCCATTTCCGCCAGATCATCTACCGTGAAGCTGATCGTTTCCGGCGTGGCGTTGAACAATACCACAATCATCTGGTAGTTCGGATCGAGGTTGTCCACATCGCCCATGTCCGTGATGCTCATCACGATCAGGCCCGGTATCTGGTCCGGCCCGGTGTTGTGGAAAATTACCCGGTCCTGGATATCGTCTGCCGTCCGCAGCCGGAACAGCGGCGAACTCTTACGAATCTCCAGCATTTCCTGGGTGTGGACGACCGTTTGTGTGATGTGATCCGGTGTGGGCGCGAGGTCGGGGTTTGCCAGCAGCGGGCGGATCAGGTCCCAGTTGCCCTGGTTCTTTTCCGCCGGTGGCAGGCCGACGCCCCAGCGTGTGCGCTGGTAGGTGAAGTCCAGCGCGTTGAACCAGTCGCCGGAGTTATAGCTGTCCTGGTCGCCGGACTTGGAGCGCAGCATATCCACGCCCGCGTGATAAAACGCGACACCCTGGCACATCGACACGATGCTGATGCCCATATTCTGCATCCGTACCCGGTCGTCAATGGTTGCGCTGACCGGGGCCGCGTACTGGATCACATCGAACAGGGTTTCGTTGTCATGCACGGAGATGTAGCAGATGTGCTCGGACGGGTCCAGCGTGTAGCCGGTGGGTTGGCCGTTATAGGGGATATCTGCCCCGGTCACAACGTCCCCTTCGGCATTTTCCAGCAGGTAATCGCGCAGGTTCCCGGCCAGCCCGACGCGAATCTGGTCCATCCCGGCGAGCAGACTTGCTTTCTGCTGTTCCTCGGTCGCCGTCCCGTTCATGAATTCATTGGAGTCGTAGTACAGGCCGTTGATGAACCCCTGCTGCTGCTTGGGGCTGAACGGTGTGACACCCTTCACCGCGTCACGGATGCGGTCGTTGAAGGTGCCGATTCCCAGGCCGCCGACGTCAAGCTGTGTGGCGCTCAGACCGCGCGCGTTGTTCGCCAACTCGCCGAAGTTCCAGCCCTCGCCGTAGATGTAGACCTTCGTGCCGTCCACGCCATCGGCTTCGGGAGTCAGAGCGTCTACCGCTTCGCGCACGGTCTTCATATCGTTGACCATGTGCAGGCCCATCAGGTCATAGCGGAAACCGTCCACCTTGTACGCCTTCGCCCAGGTCAGGACCGAATCGACCATGAGTTTGCGCATCATATTGTTTTCGGTGGCGGTATTGGGGCAGCATGAACTGGTTTCGACCGCGCCCCGGTCGTTCAGACGATAGTAGTAGCCGGGCACGATCTTGTCCATCACGGACTTGGCATCCTGGTAGCAAGCGTTGGTGTGGTTGTATACCACGTCCATCACCACGCGCAGCCCGGCCTCGTTGAGACTCTGCACCATGCGGCGGAACTGCAAAATGCGGGTACTGCCGTTGGGATTGGTGGCGTAGCTGCCTTCCGGCACGGTGTAGTGATACGGGTCGTAGCCCCAGTTGAAGGCGTCCGCGTCACGGTCCGGCGAGAGTGCGGCCTGCTGTTCTTCCGAATCCGGCGGCAAATCTGCCAGTGTATCCCAATCCGGCTGAACCCACGTCGATTTGTCCTCGTTGATGGTGGCGATATCAAACGACGGCAGCAGGTGAACGTGTGTCAAACCCGCGTCGGCCAAATCCTTGAGATGCAGCATCCCGTTGGATTCCGGCACGGTGAAGGCCATGAACGTCCCCCGGAAGCCATCCGGCACGGTGTCGTCCCTGGAGCTGAAGTCACGAACATGCAGTTCGTACAGCACAATATCTTCCGGTGCGTCGAGCGCGGGTTTTTCCAGCGTATCCCAACCGGGCGGCATCAGGCTGGTATCGTTGAAGATATCCACGATCTGGCTGCGCTGGCTGTTGGTGGATAGGCTGACTGAGTACGGATCGGTCACGAGATTGTGTTCCACCCGCCCGGTAGACATTACGAACACTTCAACTTCGTACAGGTAGTATTTGTAGGTCCAGTCGGGTGTCCCGGTGACGCTCCACACGCCCGTTGCCGGATCGAACGCCATGTCATACGTGACGCTTTCCGTCTCCGGCCTGGGATTATCAAACAGGTGCAGCGTGACGCTGCGCGCGGTCGGTGCCCATACTTTGAGCGTGGGCGTATCACCGTCGTAGGTCACACCCAGATCGCCGTCGTAGGTGTACAGATCATCCAGCACGCCGGGAATTTGCAGGCTGGTTGCGTCGATCAGCGCCCCGCCGGAACGGGTCGCGGAGATGGCGAACTGTCCCTTGAGGATGTCCGGTACTTTGTCCAAATCTTCTTCTTTGATCTTGAAGGCAGTGAGGCCTTCCATGTGCGGGAATTTGGCAAGAATGTCTTCGCTGAGACCGTCCAACTCAAAGCGCAGTCGGATCGACTCGCCGCCGACCAACGCGCCTTCTTCAAACGCCATCGCACCATCGGGATCGTAGTGCAGCCGGTAGACGGCTACTTCCGGTTCGATGTCCCAGGCGATGGTATCCGCTGCGACCCAATAGGCTTTGGCTTTGGTGATATCACCGGGCGGTGGCACCGAAGCGGACAGCGCCGCGCGCAGTTCCGCCAGTTCGTCCGCGCTGACCACCGGTTCGTCGCTCATGCCGATTTCGAGCACCTTGCTCTCAGAGTCCCAGGTGAACGTGACGTCGTGCCCGTCCGCCGGGGTCGTATATAGAATATTCGGGCCGTTGCGCGCGCCTTCGTCGCCGTAGTTTTCGTCCCAACCGCCGTTGATGGCAACCTTGACTTCCCAATCACCCACCGGAATCAGAACGGTGGAATAGGTGTAGATGCCATCGCCATCGGGGTCTTGCAGCCAGGTACGCAAACAACCCGGTTCCCAGTCGCCGGTATTGGCAGCTGGTACACAGCCCAACTCGCTCTGGTGCGTACCGGGCAGCGTGGCGATGATGGAATTCACGTTGTCGGTGATCCAGTGGGTTTTGTGGTCGTAGTAAAACGTGACGGCGGTGGTTTCGTCCAGCACCAGGGGAATATTCGCGCCGCCGGGTTCGGCGTGCAGGCCGTAGTTTTCGTCCCAACTGCCGTTGAGCGCGGCTTTATATTCGTATGCGCCTTCCGGCAGCTCAAACGTAGCGGACCACACATCATTGGCGAAGTCACGGGTCAGGAAGGTAGCCTCACACTCCGGCTGCCAGTCGCCGTCACAGCCGAGTACGCTCTGGATCGTCCCGGCGATGGTCACGGTATCGGGCGGCGGCGTGTTGGCCTGGGCCAGCACCACCCCGGCGACCACCAACAGTCCAATCAGCAAAACAGGAATTAAACGTTTCATAGTTCAAAAGCTCCTTGTGTAAAAAATCTATACAACTAGAAACGACTACTCCATAATATCAGTGACGGGTATGCAAAACAACATATTGTGAGCGTCCCGGCGGTGGCATACAATAGGAGCAATAAGTTTTAGATTAGCTCAAAAAGGATTTTTAGTATGCTCCGCTCGTTTTTCCTGGTGCTGTCCCAAGCCCGGTGGGCCAAAGACCTTATTATGCGCAACGGCCTCGCGCGCCGCAGCGCCCGGCGGTTTGTGGCGGGCGACACGTTAGAAGAAGCCATCGAGGTATGCCGTCAACTAAACAGCCGGGGATTGGAAGTGACTCTCGATCACCTGGGCGAAAGCGTTACCGACGAGGCGGGCGCAATCCTGGCAACCCAGGCGTACCTGGCGATGCTGGACGCTATCGCGGAAGCGGGAGTTCGGGCTACTGCATCACTTAAATTGACTCAACTGGGGTTGGACATCCGCGAGGGCCTGTGCCTGGACAATATGCGCCGTATTTTGGAGCGCGCCCAGGCGACCGGCAATCACATCACAATCGACATGGAGAGCGCCGATTACACTGACGCGACGTTGCGCGTATTTCGCACGCTGCGCGCCGAATTCGACAATCTGGGAACCGTGATCCAGTCCTACCTGTATCGCAGCGAGGCCGATATGCGCGCCCTGGCTGACGAGGGCGCATTCGTCCGATTATGCAAGGGCGCGTACAAGGAACCACCCGAACGGGCCTTTCCCGATAAAGCCGATGTAGATGCCAATTTTGTGCATCTGACCGAGTTGTTTTTGACGCCGCAGGCGCGCACGGCGGGCGCGTACCTGGGAATCGCTACACACGACGAACGTATGATCCGCGCCGCGCAGACCTACATCAAGCAGCACCATGTCCCCAACGAGAGCTTTGAATTCCAGATGCTCTATGGCATCCGGTCCCGGTTGCAGGAGCAGTTGCGGGATGACGGCTATAAAGTGCGGATTTATGTAGGATATGGAACCGAGTGGTATCCTTTCTTTATGCGGCGGCTGGCGGAGCGTCCGGCCAACGTGTGGTTTATTCTGAGCAACCTGTTTCGTCGCTAATTACCTATACACATAGTCGGTGTTGTTGGCGAAATCATAATAGGACGCAGATAAACGCAGATTGACACAGATCGAAATAAAAAATCCGCGTGTATCCGTGTTCATCTGTGTCCCATCTGGACCCCTCAACAGCACTCTGTCTACCGGAGGATAAGTAACCGTGCCTTTTAGCATTGAGAGCACCCACTTTGACGGCGAGGTCAAAGTCATCGTACCCAGGGTCTTTGACGATCACCGGGGCTGGTTCATGGAAGCATACCGCAAAGACCTCATGACCGACCTGGGCATCCCCTACGATTTTTTGCAGGATAACCAGTCACGCTCGATCAAGGGCGTGATTCGCGGCCTGCATTTCCAATGGCAGCCCGACATGGCAAAATTGATGCGCGTCACGGTGGGGACGGTGTTTCTGGTAGCGGTTGACATTCGCCGGGGATCGCCAACGGTCGGACAGTGGTTCGGTCTGGAAGTGTCCGCCGAGAACAAGCGGCAGGTCTGGGCACCGCCTGGTTTTGCGCGTGGATTCTGCGTGCTGTCGGACGTGGCGGAACTGCAATACAAGTGTACGGCGATCTGGAACAAGGATTGTGAGGACAGCATCCGGTGGAATGATCCCGATATCGGCATTAAATGGCCGGAAGACAATCCAATCATGGCGGACAAGGATCGCGAAGCCCGCTCACTGGCCGATTGGCTGGCCTCGGAGGAAGCGGAATTCCTGGCGTACCGGAGATAATTTCTGGTTAAACCGAGGGGCAGCGCGTGCAGGCTGCCCCTCCGTCAATGTGATACGGTGTTTTCCGGTTGTACCGTACAACCGCTACTGCTGCGACATCAGCAGTTTCATGTACTGCGCGCGCTCGAAACCAAACGCATCGGGCACGTTCTTCTGGCTGACTTTGCCCCGGAAATCGCCCAGCTTGTCATAACCCTTTTCGTCCATCCAGCTTTGCAACTGCATCAGCATGGTCGAGATATAGGGCAGGCCGTTTTCCAGCAGTGTCGATGCTACCTGGACCGCCGATGCACCGGCCAGCAGCGCTTTGGCGACATCCTTACCGGAATGCACGCCGGTATTCAGCGCCAAATCCATCCTGGTACGCCCGTACAACAGCGCCACCCAGCGCAGCGGCACTTTCATCTCGGCGGGCGTGCTGTAGGACATGTTATTGACCAGCGCTTCCTCGTCCACGTCGATGTCCGGCTGCAAGAACCGGTTGAACAGCACCACCGCTTTCGCGCCGCGCTGCTCGATTTCCTTCACCACGTTGGGCGTAGAGGTGTAATACGGACTGAGCTTCACCGATACCGGGATCGATACCTCGGACGCCACACTTTCCACGATATCGAACAGTTTCTTTTCAAGCTCGCTGCCGGGCACATCGGGATCGGCAGCAACCACGTAGTAGTTGATTTCCAGGCCCGCAACGCCGGTTTCTTCAAGCTGCTTGGCGTAGCTGGTCCAGGCCCCAGGTGAAACGGCGTTCAGGCTGGCGAAGATCGGGATATTGACGGCGCGGCGGGTTTTCTCAACCCACATCAGGTGTTCACGCGGGCCGCCGCTTTCGACCGGCGGGTAAAAACCGGACTGAATTTCCGGTGAAATGTTGGCGGCGCGCTCCATGAACTCCTGCATTGTCATGTCGTCGTGCTGAATCTGTTCTTCAAATAGCGAGCGGATCACCAGCGCCCCCGCGCCGATCTCTTCCGCCCTTTTCACTTTATCAACATAATTGGAGATCGAGCTGGCAGCCACGATCAACGGATTCTTCAACGAAACGCCCATATAAGTCGTTGAGAAGTCGGCCATGATTACTCCTTCAAATCAGCGTAACGGATACAGGGAACTATAGCATCAATGCCGGTCGTTTTTCAGTGACAAAACAAGTGGCTTGGGATGACGATAGGCATGACATGCACAGTTTATATTGTAGCATTTTTGAGAGGTAATTTGACAATTGCCCCGTATCTCCATTATAGTATGAATACGCTTGCCCCACCCCCTATGGGGGGGGCATCACGAAGAAGGAATTGACGTATATGGATGACAAAACGCGCACCGACGCGATCCATCGCCTGAAAAGTGTGGCCGGACACGTCAACGGCATCGTCCGAATGCTTGAGGATGACCGGTATTGCATTGATGTGATTAAGCAAATCCAGGCCACACAGACCGCGCTGTCGCGGGTGAGCGAGGGGATTCTCGATTCGCATCTGCGCACCTGTGTGACAACGGCCATTCAGGACGCGGATCGCCAGGAGCGCGAGCGTATGCTGGACGAGATCACCGAAGTGTTTCGTTTTACCGGCAAAGGATAGAGAGTAGAGAGGAATTCCGTCATGCAAAGTAAAACATTTGAAGTGCCCAGTATCTCGTGCGGACACTGCGTACATACTATTCTCAGTGAATTAGGCGATCTGGAGGGGGTCAGCAAAGCGGAAGCCGACGAAACGACCCGTCTTGTCACCGTTCATTGGGATGATCCAGCTACCTGGGAACAAATTGAGGATCTGCTAATCGAGATTAACTATCCGCCTGCGCCGGGCACACCCTGACAGTCAAGCAACATCATAATCATAGAAGGGTATGGACAACTTACATGGCCGAAAAAACCCTGACACTCCCCGTAACCGGCATGGACTGCGTGAACTGCGCGGCCAATGTCGAGCGAAACGTGCGCAAACTTGACGGTGTGCAAGAGGCCAACGTCAATTTTGCCACCGAACGGCTCAACCTGACGTATGATCCCGCCGTGCTGCACATGGACGATCTGATCGCCCGCGTTCGCAAGGCGGGTTATGACGTGCCGCAGCAAACCGTTGATCTGGCCGTAACCGGGATGACGTGTGTCAACTGCGCGGCCAATGTGGGCCGTTCCCTTAAAAAAGTGGACGGCGTGCTGGATGCCAACGTCAATTTTGCCAACGAACGCGCGACCGTGACATTGGCGGCAGGCGTGACTCGCAGCCAATTGATCGCGGCGGTCGAAAAAGCGGGTTACGGCGTGGTGCAGGTCGAGGATGAAGACGAACTCGAAGACGCCGAAAAAGCCGCCCGCCAGGAAGAACGCCGCCACGCGATCCGCCGTTTGCTGGTCGGTTTGGCGTTCACACTGCCGTTGTTTGTCCTGAGCATGGGCCGCGATTTTGACCTGTGGGGCGCGTGGGCGCATGATTCCTGGGTCAATTACCTGTTCTGGGCGATGGCAACCCCGGTCCAGTTTTACGTGGGACGCGGCTTTTACGACAGCGGCTATAAATCCTTGCGCAGCGGCGCGGCCAATATGGACGTGTTGGTCGCACTGGGATCGAGCGTGGCCTATTTCTATAGCATCTTCGTGACGCTCGGTGTGCTCGGCGATCACGTCTATTTTGAAACGTCGGCTATGATCATCACCTTGATCACGACCGGCGGTCTGATGGAAACGCTTGCCAAAGGCCGTACCAGCGAAGCGATCCGCGCGCTGATGGGATTGCGCGCCAAAACCGCCCGCGTGATCCGCGACGGAGCCGAAGTTGATATCCCGGTCGAACAGGTCCGCGCTGGGGATACAGTTATCGTTCGCCCTGGCGAAAAAATCCCGGTAGACGGGATTATTCTGGACGGACACAGCGCGGTTGATGAGAGCATGATCACGGGTGAGAGCCTGCCGGTGGACAAGCAACCGGGCGATCCGGTGATTGGCGCGACCATCAATAAACAGGGCTTGCTCAAATTCGAGGCAACGAAGGTGGGGCGCGAAACCGCCCTGGCCCAGATTATTCGCCTCGTGGAGCAGGCTCAGGGCAGCAAAGCGCCGATTCAGCGGTTGGCCGACCAGGTTTCCGCGATTTTTGTGCCGCTGGTGGTATCGGTAGCCGCGCTCACGTTTGTGATCTGGATCGTGGGCACGGGCGATTTCGCGCCGTCCATGATTCGCATGATTGCGGTGTTGATTATCGCCTGCCCGTGCGCGATGGGACTGGCGACACCGACCGCGATCATGGTTGGCATGGGCAAAGGCGCGGAAAACGGCATCCTGTTCAAAAACAGCGAATCGCTGGAACGCGCCCGCGCCCTGACCGCTGTTGTGCTGGACAAAACCGGGACCCTGACGCGCGGCGAGCCCGCCGTCACCGACGTGGTGATTGGCACGGTGAACGGTTCAATCAGCGAGGAACAGGTGCTCACGCTGGCGGCCAGCGCCGAACGGGGCAGCGAACATCCACTCGGCGCGGCGATTGTTCGCGCTGCTGATGTGCGCGCCCTGGCGCTGCACGAGCCGCTGCACTTCGAGTCCATTACGGGGCAGGGCGTCCGGGCTGAGGTGGACGGGCAGACGGTGTTATTGGGTAATCTGACGCTAATGACCGGGCATAACGTGTCCCTGAACGGCCTGGAAGCCGAGGCGCAGCGGTTGCAGCGCGAAGCCAAAACGACGATGTGGCTGGCTGTTGATGGACAGGCCAGCGGTGTGATCGCGGTCGCGGATACCATCAAGGACGGTTCGGTGGAGGCGGTGCAGCGATTGCACGAGTTGGGGTTGATGGTTGTTATGATGACCGGCGACAACCAGGCCACCGCCGACGCTATCGCCCAGGAAGCCGGGATCGACCGCGTGTTTGCCGAGGTTAAACCGGGGGACAAGGCCACCTATGTCCGGCAGTTGCAGGACGAGGGCTACCGCGTTGGTATGGTGGGCGACGGCATCAACGACGCGCCCGCCTTGGCGCAAGCCGACGTCGGGATCGCCATCGGTACCGGCACCGATGTCGCTATCGAAGCGGCGGACGTGACCCTGATCGGCGGTGATCTGCGAGGTGTGCCGCGCGCCATCGCGTTGAGCACCGGCACCGTGCGCGCTATCAAACAAAACCTGTTCTGGGCGTTTGCCTACAACGTGACACTGATCCCCGTCGCGGCGGGCATCCTGGCCCCGGTCGCCTGGGCACCGGAAATTCTGCGCCACCTGCACCCCATTCTCGCGGCGTGGGCCATGGCGATGAGCGACGTGTTTGTGATCGGGAACAGCCTGCGGCTGCGCAAGTTCAAGCTGCCGTAAACCAAACCTATTATTTGGTTGTTCAGAGAGTTCACCTCTTCAATCCCGGCCCGCTTTTGCCAGCGCGAAGGGGTGAACCTCTGAACATCCCCGCTCTATCAACAGTTGGCCGATCACGGTCAGGGTCCACCTGGAATCCACCATATCGTCAACCAGTAATACCGGCTCTGGTGATACGCCATAAACCTCAAAAGCATCCCGCACATTGAGGGCCTGCTGCCAACTATTTTGCATGGTTTTCTGCTCAGGACACCGGCGGGTGTTCCGCACTGCATCCCGATATGCCAGACCGAGCGCTTGCGCCAGACGCCGCGCGAAATCAGGGACCAGCATAGGACGGCGTAAGGACGGCACGGCAGTCACCCAGGTTGGTTGAGTATCCAACGTCCGAAAATACGATCCGAGAAGTTCCGCCGCCGCCGTTACCAGATCATCGGCAAAGTGCTTGTCAATATATTTTCCCCGACGCCCCAGATCGCCCCAGCTCTGATCGCTGTAGTGGCACAATACCACGCCGGGCGCGTTGGTCTGCTGGAATCGCGCACGTTTTGCCCCTTCAATGAACCCACGCGAAGGCCATTGTTTGCGCGGCTCAATGATAATCTTCTCACTGTCTCTCAAAAACGCGCTGGCTTGTTGGACCAGTTGGGGGTCTGCTTTAAATTTACTCTCCACGCCCCGGCAGTTCTTACATTTGCCGCACGGTTGGGGGCGCATCGGGTCGTCCAGCGCTTCGGCGATAAACCGCATCAGGCAGCCCTGATGCTGAATGTAGGATTGCATGTGTTTGAGTTCGGTTAACCGCTGCTGAACCACACGTTCCCAACGCGCATAGTCAGGGGTACGGTTCGCATCGAGCAGGTAGTAGTTATGGCCTTGTTTTTGGACAATGTTCTCGATTTCGAGATGTGTCAGAATTTTTTCAAGTGTGGATGGTTTGACATTGATATGGCGCATCAAGTCGTTACGGGTCAGGCCATCCGTGCCTGCCAATGCGTCAATCGCTTGTTGGACATGCTGTGGCTTGGGGAACGCGGTTTCGATGAAGTATTCTTGAATCTCTTCGTCGCCCGGCCCATGTATGAGAATGATGTGAGCCTGCTCAATCCCCCGCCCTGCGCGCCCAATCTGCTGGTAGTAACCAATAATCGAGCCTGGATATTGGTAATGAATGACAAAGTGCAGATCGGGCTTATCAAATCCCATTCCCAGCGCGACACTGGCTACCAGCGCTTTAACCTCGTTGTTGAGCAACTGTTGTTCCAGGTCAACACGATTTTCCCCGGTATCCTGCTCGACCTGGGAATAATAAGGCTTGGTGTTGAAACCTTGCCGGTTCAGCCATTTGGAAACGCGGAGACAGTCATGTGTGGTCATGCAATAAATAATGCCGCTGCCCTGAATACAGGATAACAAATGAGCTACCAGTGTCAGGCGATAACTGGCCGAGTACGGTTGGGGATATACATAAAGTGCTAAACTGTCACGAGTCAGCGGGCCGCGCAAAATCCGCAGGTTTTTGCCCAGGATTTCACTGACATCAGCCACGACGCGATCATTGGCCGTTGCGGTTGTTCCCAACACCGGGGTATGCGGCAGCACTTCGTCCAAAATAGTCATGATGCGGCGATAGTCTGGGCGAAAATCATGTCCCCAGTCAGAAATACAGTGGGCTTCATCCACTACCAACATACCTACCTGATGGCGAATACGTTCCCACACATGCGCTCTAAAACGTTGATTCGCCAATCGTTCAGGGGAGATCAACAGCAGATCGAGTTTACCTGCCAATAAAAGCGACTCAACACGTTCATTCTCTTCCTGGGAATTGGCGCTGTTGATCGATTCCGCGCGCACGCCCAGGACATTAGCGGCCTGAATCTGATTGCGCATCAAGGATAACAGCGGACTGATCAGGATCGTTGGGCCAGCCCCATTACTCCGCAACAGTCGCGTTGCAATGAAATACACCATACTTTTGCCCCACCCGGTACGTTGGACCACCAACGTGCGTTGCCGGTCATCCACTAACGCTGAGATCGCCTCCCACTGCCCCGGCCTGAATTTCGCGTCCGAACCAAGCACTTGGTGAAGCCAGTGTTCAGCAGCCTGATAAGTAGGTGTGTTTGGTGTATTCATGGCGTATCATCTCAAAATAATGATAGTTGGTTAAGCTTTGCCGGTGTTTGATCAGGCGGATTGTTGTCAAGGGGATCCGGCAGTACTGCGCGCGGCGTAATGGAAATGGGGCGGGCACCATTTTGTAACAATAATGAATTTCCGGCGGCGCTTTCTGGCGGATCGGGATAATCAAGCACCAGGACCGGTACACCAAGCTTCAGCGCGGTTCGTCCGGCATTGAGGGTGCCGCCTGTCTCACCTGCCTCAATCACACATAGCGCTTTTGACAGCCCAATGATTGTTGTGTTCCGGGCCATCGCATTGCCTGCTGCCCAACTCATTTGAGGCGGAAACTCGGATATAACAAGCACATTTTCAGGATTCTGGTCATAGAGGCTTTGTAATTCAGCGCGCAGCCGGAATTTCAGGATGCCTTCTGGTAACACTAACACCGTCACGCCGCCGTTTTCGAGAGATGTGCGGTGGGCAACCGTGTCTACACCGGGCGCATGGCCGCTGATGACGGCATATCCTTGTTTTACGGCGTCTTGGGTTAATTGAACGGTATGCTCAATTCCTTGTTCGGAAACACGGCGCGAACCGCTAAAAGCTACTCCCGCTGCTGAGAGTTTTTCAGGATTGCCAAGCACATATAAAACCGGCGGGGCTTTCTCTCCCAGCATTTCCAGCAAATGAGCCGGATACGCATGATCCCCGCAGGCCAATACTTGCACGCCACACCGGTATAATTCGGATGCAAGCGCCTCAATATCCTCGGCTGACGAGTCTTTCAAGGTAATAATGGTATCGTCTTTGAGTTTGAACAAACGCTTGAGGTCATCTGATTCCAGGTAAAACAAACCGCTTAATTTATCCCCAGAATTATCTGCCCATTTGAGAATCTGGCGCAATGTTTTTGGACCGATACCTGATATGGTTTGAAGCCGCAGCAGTGTCAATTTATGGGTATCCAATATGATTTCCTTACGCTCAATAACTTACGACAGGTGCGTGAACCGATGAAGTCTCACGAGACATTTTGCTCGAATTCAGCGTACCGCGCCAATGGACAAGTAGGACAAGGCGGCATGGCGAGTGCATAGTCAAGGAGAACGCCGGGTACAACCCTGTGGGGCAGTCGGCCCATGCGCGAGAAATCACTGCTGATCGCTTACCGGGGTGTGACTCGACGTGCCGTTGTGCCAGAACACACCAGAGAGGACGAAGGGGTTGCATTTAATTGTCTGGTCGAATGGGTGCATTGTGCGCGTAATCAAGCGGCGCACGATCACTTTCTAAAGGCTTACTAAATTTGCCCTTGTCAAGTGTTCTGGTGTGGGGTACACTTCTAGCATCTCGGGGCGTAGCGCAGCTTGGCTAGCGCGCACCGTTCGGGTCGGTGAGGTCCCCGGTTCAAATCCGGGCGCCCCGACAGTTTTTACC
>JAFGTJ010000432.1 GCA_016934195.1 Anaerolineae bacterium
CGCTTGAACCCCCGATATCGTCAGATAAGTGTCAGGGTGCAATCAGGCGAATTGAGTATAATGGATATACGATCAACACGGTTTTGAACAGTTTTGATCGTTGGTATTTATTTTCAAGTTAGCTTCAGGAGAGGCTGTATGCCGTCGCTATTGCAGAAAATCAACACGCTGATCTCGGCCAATGTACACGCGCTGGTGGACTCGGCGTTAGAGGCCAATTCGGTCAAGGTGATGGACGAATACATCCGGCAGTCCGAACGCAACCTTGACGCGGTAGAAGATGCCGCCGCCACCATCGGCGGGACGGTCAAGACTCTGAAACGGAAGTACGAAGAATTCGCCGCCGCTGCTGAAAAGCTCGACCGCGATATCGATACGCTGCTGGTGCGCGGCAAAGCCGATCTTGCCGCCGCTGCCCAGGCTGAACTCAACCAGAAACAGCAGATGGCCCAGGAATATTACGAGCAGTGGCAGAGCCAGGAGCAGGAATACCGCCGGATGCTCGATGCCAAGCTCAAGCTGGAAGCCAAGCTGACCACCATCAAGCAGGAACGCGAACACCTCAAGGCGCTGATGGAACTGGTCGAGGCCAAAGAACTGACCACCAAGTCGATCAAGAGCCTGGACGATCTGGCCGGGGTGGGCGATGAAGACGTGTCCCGACTGGGCGACCAGATTCGCGCCCGCCTGGACCGCGAAGAAGCCCGGCTCGAAATGGCGACCACCGACGTCCGCGACCAGATCGACGAGGCGATTGGCACTACCGAGATCGAATTGCAGCTAGAAGAACGCCGCCAGCGGCTCGGCCTGGGTGGTAGCGCCGACGCCTAGCCTCTGGCCGGTAAATGGTGGGGAACTACAACGTTTTGGGCATATTGTGCGTAAGGGCGTATAGAATCGATCATACGCCCTTATTTCACTGCGATTGGGGGAATCTCCATTATGGCAAAAATTAGCGAGGACGTGCGCCAACGCGCCTGGCAAGCGATCTTGAACAAGGCGTTTTTCAGCGTCGAAAGCGCCGTCATCATCGCCCTCAGCATCATCCTGTTTGGCCTGGGCTACCAGCCGTTTGACTGGTGGCAGCCCGCGTTCTGGCTGATCTTCGGCGTACTGGCCGAGGGGCTGTACCTGGGCGTGACCCTCACCGATCCCAAAGCGGCCAGCCACGCCGTCGATGATATGCTCACCGACCGCTACAGCCCCAAAGATATCCAGAATGCCAGCGCCCGCGAGCGTCTCAAACGCGCCCTGGAATACCGCCGCCTGATCGGGGAATCCGCCCGGCAGCATTCCGGCTCGATGCGCCATAACATCGAAAGCACCGCCAGCGAGGTCAATGCCTGGATCGAGCAAATTTACACGCTGGCAAAACGTATGGATGCTTTCGAGGAAAACGAGATCATCAACCGTGACCGGCGTATGGGTCCGCAGGAACTCAAGGCCATGCGCCGCCGCCTGCAAATCGAAACGGACGAAAGCGTGCGCGCCGAACTGGAAGACGCGATCCAGACCAAAGAGGCGCAGCTTGCCAATTTGCGCGGCCTGGAGAATAACATCAAGCGGGCCGATATCCAACTCGATCACACCCTGTCGGCGTTGGGGACGGTGTACGCCCAGGTGCAGTTGATCGACTCGAAGGATATGGACAGCGCCCGCGCGCAGCGGTTGCAGGAAAATATTCAGGAAGAGGTGTTGTCGCTGCAAGACACCATCGCCGCCATTGACGAGGTGCAGAACTATAACACGGCGGGCAGCCGCAGGTAGGGCGCAAACAGGTAAACTATTGGCCGTTTCACCGTCGGGGATCGAAAAGTATACTATTCGCCGCGCCACGCTGCTCGATGTACGGGCCTTGCACCGTTTGGAGCGCGTGATTTTTCCGCGTGACGCCTACCCGTATCCTGACCTGTTCCTGATGTTCGTCATGCCCGGTATCGTGAACCTGAAGGCCGTCGCGCCGGACCGGTCGCTGGCGGGATTTGTGGCGGGCATACGCGGCGGGATGCACCGCGACCGGAGCTGGATCATCACCATCGGCGTCGATCCCGCTCACCAGCGCCGGGGACTCGGCGCGCAGATGCTGCACGTCATGGAACAGCGTTTGGGGCGTCCTGCCATGCGTTTGACGGTCCGGGAAGGCAATCACCCCGCCATCCGGCTCTATCAAAAAACCGGCTACACCGTTGTCGAACGGCGGGCCGGTTATTATCCTGATGGCGAGGCGGGCCTGATCATGGAGAAGCCGGTTGACCTGAGTTCGGGCTAAAAGCTTGACCTCACCCCTAAATCCCCTCTCCAAATACGGAGAGGGGACTTACACGTCGCGTTGTTCCCCCTCTCCGCGCGTGGAGAGGGGGCCGGGGGTGAGGTCAATCACGTTAGCTCAGGAAACTCGATAAATTCCAGTTCCCCCGCTGCTACGTCCAGCACACACACCGAGCGCGTTTCGGGCTTATTGCCGCCCAACGCGCCGGGATTGATCAGGTGAACGCCATACGTGCTGTTAAATTCGTCCTGGCGGCGGTGGGTGTGGCCCTGGCACAAATGGGCGTATTTGCCGCTCATCGTTATCCGCAGCAGCAGCCCGCGATCCGCGCCGTGTGTCACGCCGATCCACTTGCCATCGATCTCCACGTCCCGGCTGAGTTGGGGCCGGTTCGCGCCGATAGCGTGCGCTGCGTCGATCAGGTGTGACCAGCTTGAGTCCATGTTGCCGAACACGAATGTCACCTGGAATCCGTTGAACAGCATGACAATCTCCGGCGTGGTGATATCGCCGCAGTGGATTACCTGGGTGATGCCGCGTTCGCGGAACGCCGCCAGCGCGATTTTAGTATTGGCCGCGTGGTTGTGCGTGTCGGATAGGATGCCAATGACGGTCACGGACCTTAATCCTCTTCGATCAGGATCGCGCGGGCCGGTGCGCCGTCGGCCTTGTCGAGCTTGAGCGGCAGGCAGACGAACTGGTACGCGCCTGGCGTGATGGCGCTCAGATTCAGTCCCTCTACGATGATCACTTCTGCGCTTAACAGGATTTTGTGGCAGGTGACAAGATCGTCCCAGGGCGCGACCGAGAGGTAATCCATGCCGATCAGCCTGACACCATGATCCACCAGCCAGCGCGCGCCGTCGGCAGTCACACCCACATAATCGGGCGCAAACTTGGCGGCGGGCTGCGTCCAGAGGGCGGAATTACGGGTGCGGATCAGCAGGCGCTCGGTTCCCGGCGGGATATCCAGCCCATCCAGCACCGCCGCCGTGATCGCGTCCGCGTCGGCGGCGTCTACCACCCACGCCGGGCCAACCAGCACAGTCAGGTCCAACTGGTCCACCGTGCCCCGGTCGCGCAGAAAGTGGCAGGGCGCATCGACATGCGTGCCGGTGTGGGCGCTCATGCCCAGGTAGGTGACGGTGGCGCGGTCGCCTTTGGCCTGGTGGGAGGTGTGCGCCAGGACAATCTGGGCATTCCCCGGCCAGATCACCAGCGACTTGTTGAGCGTCAGGGATAGATCGTGGATGATCATGTCTATGTGTTCCTCTTGAAAAAACACGATTCGGTCCCGTTAGCATAGCGTCGATATCGCGCAGCGGCAAGGTGGATGTGTTCGAGTATTGGGGCAAAAAAGATATCACCACAGAGACACAGCGGACACAGAGTCGCCTGGCAGCTCCGCAGGATAATATGATCGGTAGTTAGCCCCTCCCCATAACCCCGCGTGCGCGAAACGCACAATCTCGCAAGCGGAGAGGGGCTTACTCGCGCGCGACTGCTCCCCCTTTCTCCATCTCGGATGGGGAAGGGGGCGGGGGTGAGGGTTACTCGAATATGATTACGCTATTTTGTATAGTCCTACCAAAGGAAGAGTCACGAATGCGACGTTTAATCTATCTCGGCCTGTTATGCGCGCTGCTGGTGCTGCTGGTGATACCACTGCACGGATTGGGAACAGGGATCGCGGGACCGGCGGCTGTGCCGGTGGCTGCGCAAGGTGATCCGCCGGATGCGCCCATCGAACGCGACTATTGGCCGACCGAAGACTGGCGCACGTCCATACCCGAAGACCAGGACATGGACTCGGCCATACTCGATGCGCTGTTCGCGTACATCGACGAGCACGGAACCGACATTCACGGGATCGTGGTGGTGCGGCACGGCTACATCGTGGCCGAAGCCTATTACGCCAAGTATACGCCCACCACGCAGCACACTCTCGCCTCCATTGCCAAAAGTCTGACCTCGATCCTGATCGGGATGCTGATGCAGCGCGGCGATCTCGAAAGCGTGGACCAGCGCGTGATCGACCTGTTCCCCAACCGGACCATCGCCAATATGGACGACCGCAAAGCGGCCATGACGCTCGAAGACCTGCTGACGATGCGGGCGGGCCTTGACTGCCGGGATCGGAACGATAGCACGGTCACGGCGATGATCCGGCAGCGCGATTGGGTGCAGTACATGCTCAACCTGGAAATGTCAGACCCGCCGGGCGTAACATTCAACTACTGCAACGGCGTGTCGCACCTGCTCTCCGCGCTGGTGCAGGAAACCACCGGGCAAACCGCGCTCGAACTGGCGCGCGCGGAATTATTCCCGGTCTTGGGAATCGGGCGCGTGACCTGGGAACGCGATCCCGCTGGCAATCCGGCGGGCGGTTGGGGCCTGTACATGACGCCGCGCGATATGGCGCGCCTCGGCTACCTGTACCTGAATCAAGGTACCTGGGACGGTCAGCAGATCGTCTCGCGGGAATGGGTGGCCTCGTCCACGTCCCGGCGCACTTCGGACGGTTATATGGGATACGGGTATCAATGGTGGGTCGCTTCCGCCAATGACTTTCGCGCAGTGGGGGCCGGGGGCCAGTACATCATCGTGCGCCCGGATGACGATCTGGTGGTGGCGATTACCAGCGATCCGTTTCACGCCAATTACGAGGAGTTGAGCGAATTGGTGCAGAGTTATATCGTGTCCGCGATCCGGTAACAGAACGCGGCGGACTGCCGCCTACACGGAAGTCAGGCAAAATGCGGCGGCTCGGAGACGATCCTGGCCCGCCACAACGCGCCGTTGGTGTGCAGTTCAAAGACGCGCTCATCCGGTGTGCGGACCAGCACATGAATTCCGTCGTGCGCTTTCCAGCGGCGGCCCACGTCGAGCACGCGCAGCGCCGCGCCGTCCCATGTCAGGGAATGGGGCAGCGGCCAGCCGTCCGGCGTGAATGCGGCGTCTACCGTGATCGTGCGAAATCGTGTCATGAATAGATAGTCCTCAGCGATTAGCTTTCAGCAATCGGCAATCAGCCGGAGTCGTGGTCCCGTGTGGGGGCGTTCGCGTCGTTGAGCGTGAATTTCCAGACGCAGGCGATGCCGTCTTCCGTATCGGGCGGGCAGGCGATGCAGTGCGTCTGGATACGCGGATCGACCGTTTCCGCAAACCGGGAGTATTCCACGATCCCGACCGGCTTGCAGGGGAACGGCGGTAAGCCCTTGCGGGCGCGGGCGCTCTGCACGCGGCATTCCACCATGCGGAATACCAACGTCTGGTCGTCTTCCCACTCGATGGCCTGGGTATTCAACCGGGCGTAGAGACGGTACCGCAAGGCGCGGACCAGCGCGGGCAGTCCGCCGCCCGGTTCGATATCGAACGCCTGCATGATGCGCTGCGCCTCGACCGCCGCGAAACGATCCCAGGCGCGCGCGTCCATTTCCAGCGCGACGTCCATCCCGTAGGCTTCCTCAAGCGCCAGGAACCAGCTTCCATCATGTGCCAGCCAGTTTTTAGCGTAAACATCCAGCAGCTTGAGCAGTTCTTTACG
>JAFGTJ010000075.1 GCA_016934195.1 Anaerolineae bacterium
CACGATTACCATCCGTAAGTTTTCCAAGCGTCCCTTTACCGTTGAGGACCTGATCCGGTTTGGCTCGATGACGCCAGAGATCGCTGAGTTCTTGCGTTCCTGTGTGATTGCTCGCCTTAATCTTATCGTATCGGGCGGTACTGGCTCCGGCAAGACGACGCTGTTGAATGTGTTGTCGGGCTTTATTCCCAACGATGAGCGTATCGTAACCATTGAGAATGCGGCTGAGCTTCAGCTTCGCCAGGAGCATGTGGTATCGCTGGAAAGCCGCCCCCCGAATATTGAGGGACGCGGCGCGATCACGATCCAGGACCTGGTGGTGAACTCGCTTCGTATGCGTCCTGACCGGATCGTGGTTGGGGAGTGCCGTGCGGGTGAAGCGCTCGACATGCTCCAGGCAATGAACACCGGTCACGATGGCTCGCTCACGACAGCGCACTCCAACAGCCCGCGTGACACGTTATCCCGTTTGGAAGTGATGTGCTTGATGGCCGGTATGGACCTGCCGGTGCGCGCGATTCGTGAACAGGTGGCCTCGGCGGTGGACTTGATCGTACACCAGGAGCGTATGCGGGATGGTACGCGCAAGATCACGAAAGTGACCGAAATCCAGGGTATGGAAGGCGACATTATCACGATGTCGGATATTTTCGAGTTCGAGCAGACCGGGATTGAGGCCGGGAAGGTTATCGGGCGTATTCGTCCGACGGGCTTACGGCCTAAGTTCATTGACCAGATCGAGGATGCCGGTATTCACCTGCCGCCGTCGGTATTTGGGATTGGCGTCTCGCGTTACTAGGCTTAATCCCGGCGAGATTGGGTAGGCTCGAATGGCGAGACAGGTACAGGAGGCCAGTGTGACATGGAGCTAATTATCGCTGGTGGTGCTGGTTTGCTGGCCGTCATTATTTTGGTGGTCGGGATTTCCAGCATTCGGTCCGAGCGCCGGGCCGATATCGAGGAGCGCCTGGGGCGTTACGCCTCTGAATATGGCAGCTTGCTCGAAGATTTGGATGTAGATGATACGGCGGTAGTCGAGGATACCAGCGCTCTGGAACGGCGGCTTGATGCGGCATTAGCGAATCGCGGCTTTGCTCAAAAGTGGCGTGTCCAGTTAGCCCGCGCTGATCTCAAGTTGACAGTATCCGAATACCTGGCGCTGCATGTGATCGCCGCGATTGGCGCGTTTTTGGTGGGCACGGTGATTTTTTCCACGCCGATTGGCGGCGGGGTTGCGGGGTTCGCCGGGTTGTTCTTCCCGCGTTTTTATGTGGCGCGCAAACAGAGCCAGCGGTTGCAATCTTTTGAAGGCCAACTGCCTGATACACTGTCTTTGTGGGTGAACGCGCTGCGGTCGGGCTATTCGGTGCTGCAATCGATGGAAGCCATTGCGAAAGAGGCTCCTGAGCCGACCACGACGGAGTTCCGGCGCGTGGTTCAGGAGGTTCAGCTTGGTATTCCGATGCAGGATGCGTTGGATCACCTGTTCAGCCGCGTGCCGAGTGACGACCTGGACCTGGTAAATACCGCAGTGAATATTCAGCGCGAGGTAGGTGGCAACCTGGCCGAGATTCTGGACTCTATCGGCCATACTATCCGCGACCGGATCAGGCTGAAGGGCGAGATTCGGGTGCTGACGTCCCAGGGGCGTATTACCGGGTGGCTCATCTCGCTGCTGCCGATTGTGCTCACGATTTTCCTGTACATGATTAGCCCTGGCTATATGGGTAATCTGGTGGAGAATCGTATGTGTGGCTGGCCGATGTTGGGCTGCGGTCTGGGCCTGATTGGGACTGGTTCGGCGCTCATTCAGAAGATTGTGTCGATTGATTACTAACTAGGTCAGTGTAAGCGAATAGAGCAGGAGAGCCACCTATGGGTGTGATTGGCATCATTGGACTGCTGATATTCGGGGCGGTGCTGCTGGGCGGGTTGGTCCTGGTCGGAATGCGTGATGACGCCGAGGGCGACCCGCTGGAGCGGCGTCTGGCCGAGTATGGCGACCGCGAACTGCCACAGTCGCTGGAAGAACTGGAACTGTCGCTGAGCACGCGTGAGCGTGTCATCATACCGATGTACCGGGCGTTGGCGAACTTTGCCGTTCGCTTTACGCCTGAGAACCAGATCGACAGTATTCGCCGCCAGATTGAATTGGCAGGCAAAACCCAGACGATGGAGCCGGTGGCGTTCTTCGGCCAGCGGATCGCGCTGACGTTGGCGTTAGGCGTTGGCGCGTTCTTTGTGTTCTTTTTTGTCGCTCACTGGGGCGTGGTCAAAGGTGTGGCGGCGACGGTGATTGGCTCACTGTTAGGCTATTACCTCCCGGTTTTGCAGTTACAGGGGCAGATCAGCCGCCGACAGGATGGCATTATCAAGGATTTGCCGGACGCTCTGGACCTGCTGACGATCTGCGTTGAGGCCGGGTTGGGCTTCGAACAGGCGATGGGCAAAGTCTATGAAAAGTGGGACAACGATCTGGCGACGGCGTTTGGCCGTGTGCTCCAGGAGATTCAGCTTGGCAAACGGCGCGGTGAAGCTCTGCGCGATATGTCAAACCGCATGGATGTACCGGATGTGACCAGTTTTGTCGCGGCGTTGATCCAGGCCGAGCAGCTTGGTGTGAGCATCGCTAAGATTTTGCGCATTCAATCGGACCAGATGCGTGTCAAGCGGCGTCAGCGTGCCCAGGAAAAAGCTCAACAGGCTCCGGTGAAAATGATGATCCCGATGGTGCTGCTGATTTTCCCGTCGATCTGGATCGTGCTGCTTGGGCCATCGATCATTATTTTGATGGAGTCGGGCGTAGTCGGTTCTGTGTAGTAGTTAGGTGCTTGTGAACCAACTCAAACTTCTCACACGGCAGACGTTCACAGTGGCGATGGACTTGTTGTTTCCGCCGCATTGTGTAAGCTGCGAGCGTGTGGGAAGTTTGTTGTGTGACCGGTGCATAGCGACCATGACCCCGGCCCCGGAGCGTGTGCTTCCGGGGCTGGATGGTATTCGGGTCCAGGTGAATTTTGAAGGGGCGGCCAGCGCTGCCATTCACGCCCTGAAATATGACCGGCAGCCCCGGCTGGCGGAGCCGCTGGGGAATCTGCTGCACCAGGCGTTACAGGTGGCGAATTGGCCGGTGGATGTGGTGACGGCGGTTCCACTTGCTGCCGGTCGTTTGCAGGAACGCGGTTATAATCAGGCGGCGCTTTTGGGCGACTGTGTGGCCCGGTTGAACGGGTGGACGTTTATGGGAGAAGCCGTGACCCGGCTGCGCGAAACGCCGAGCCAGGTTCATCTGTCTGCGCAGGAGCGCCGTGAAAATGTGGCAGGAGCATTTGGTGCCAGATCGGATTTGGTAGCCGGGAAACGGGTATTGGTGGTGGATGATGTGCTGACGACCGGCGCGACCCTATTGGCTTGCGCCGATGCGTTGCGTGCTGCTGGCGCGACGTGCGTGTATGGTGCGGCGGTTGCAGGGGCGGTTTTTCACGCTGAACCTGTATAATTAGTGTTACATCAGTTGCTCGTTGAAGGGAGAACGTTATGGAACTCAAGATTCACGCACGCAATGTAGACGTAACTGCGCAGTTGCAAGATCACGTCGAGAAGAAGGTCAGCAAGCTTGACCGCTATTTGCCTAATATTCAAGAAGTGCGTGTTGACCTGGCAATTGAACGTCGCAAACAGGGATTGGACCAGTGCATTGCCCAGTTGACGGTACGGAATACACGTGGCGTCATTCTGCGGTCTGAGGAAAAACGCCAGACCGATATTTACGCCGCGCTCGATATCGCGCTCGATAAGATGTATCGCCAGATTCAGCGCTATAAAGGGAAACGTAAGCGCAAGGGCACTGGTCGTTTTGGGGTCACGGAAGCGGAATTGGCCGCGATGGAGCCGCTGCCGCTGGAAGTTGAGGAAGAAGAGGAAGAAAAGCTGGCGATTGTCCGCCGCAAACAGATTGCGCTGGTGCCAATGAGCGAGGATGAGGCCATCGACCAGATGGAGTTGTTGGGACACGACTTTTTTGTTTTCTATAATGCTGAAACCGCGCGTGTCGGTGTGCTTTACCGCCGCGAAGATGGCAACTACGGCGTGTTGGAACCTGAAGCAATTTAACCCTGAATCGGGTTGATGCGAGGCCGGAGGCAGCTTGGATGCTTCCGGCTTTTTCGTTGCAAGGTGTTGTGTTATTGCGAGACATATGATGCAGTTGCAGACAATCAGCGCAGTGATTTTGATTGGGGCCGGAGGCCCGACTCGCCCGGAACAGTTGGTATATGCGGCAAAGCAAGCGACCATGTTGGACTTGCTTGACGTGCTAGAAACACACGGAATTCGGCCTGTAGTTGTGGCCGGGCCGGACCTTGATTGGCTGCCGGATATGCCAACTGTTATCAAGGATATTGACGGTGCTGGCGGACTATTTCATTTTGGGCGGCGGTTGGCCGGACTGATTGAACAGCATGACCTGTCGCCCCTGATGTATTTCGGGGCAGGCAGCACGCCGCTGTTAACCGGCGACATGATCGGTCTGATGCACGGGATGCTCTACCAATCCGAACACGGGCAGCGCAGCAAAATTCCAACGCACATCGCCTTGACCAACAACCTGCATTCCAGCGATTGGATCGGGCTGACCCATACCCACGACGCGCTGCCTATTATTCGCCGCGCCGACCGTGATAACAGTCTCGCCTGGATGTTACAGGAAAATTGGGATTTTGACGTGCGGGTGTTGTCGGGTGTGCGTCCGGCGACCAGTATGGACCTGGATACTCCATCTGATCTGGCGGTGGTACGCCATCACCCGGCCTGTCCGCCCCGGTTGAGCGAAGCGCTGCGCGATCCGTTGCTGGACCGTGTTCCGGTTGAGCCGGTGATCGATATCGCGGCGCGGGATGGCAGCCGACTTGCGCTGATCGGGCGGGTGTCGCCGTTGGCGTGGCAGGCGCTTAGCAAAGCGACCCAGTGCTGGATGCGGGTGTTTTCCGAGGAACGCGGTATGGTCGCCAGCGAACGATTAGCGCGTGGCGAAGTTATGTCGCTGGTGGGTACATTGTATAATGCACTGGGGCCGGAGGGCTTTTTCGCGGAACTGGCGCGCATCGCGGACGCGGCCATTATTGATTCCCGTGTGTTGATGGCGGCCAGCGGTCATTATGCCGGAGACGCAGATCGTTTTGCCTCTGACCTGTTTTTATCCGATGAAATTGAAGACACCTGGCTGCGCGCCTTTACAACCGCTGCATCTAGAGCCTCGATCCCGGTGCTGCTTGGTGGACACGGCGTCGTGGCCGGGGGCTTGTATGCGCTGGCCGATGTGATTGGTGCGCGGCGTTCCGGGCGGCGTTAATGATTACCTGTCGCGGACCAGGTGAACGTATTTTTGCAGTTCGTACCACGCCATGAGCAGGCTCAGCCGTAGGCCGTGCAAACCGTCTTTGTAGCCCTTCAGCGTGATAAACCGCCAGATAAACTGGCGTACTGGCTGCGTGATGAATTTGTGCGGCCTGGGCTGGATGCCCTGTTCCTTGAGGATGCGCGCATCGTACCGCACGTAGCGGCTTTGTTTTTCCCTGAACTGCGCCATGCTCTGGTAATTGTAGTGAACAAACGGTTCGGTCAGGTATCCGGCTTCCCCCTCAATCTGGACCAGTTCATGCACCTCGCGGGCCGGGTCGTAGTGCGCCTTGTCGCGTTTGAGCAGCCGCAGTTGGTAATCGGGATACCAGCCGGTATAGCGGGTCAGCTTGCCGAAGATGTAGTTGTGCCGGGGAATCCAGTAGCCGTTATGCTCCCCTTTGGCGATCAATGTCCGAATTTCGGCGGCCTGCGCCGGGCTGGATCGTTCGTCGGCATCAACAAACAGAATCCATTCCGCTTCCACCGCGTCTAAGGCGTCGTTGCGCTGCTGGGCGAAATTCTGGAATGGGTTCTCGATGATGTCCGCTCCGGCAGTTTCGGCCAGTTCGCGGGTGCGGTCCTGGCTGCGCGGATCGAGGATCACGACGACTCGATCCGTCCACTGCACGCTGGCGATACAGTCGCGGATATGAGTTTCTTCGTTGAGCGCGATGATCATGGCGGCAAGTTGGATGTTTGTTTCAATGCTCATAAGGCTTGAACCGTCCTGTAGGCGTTGATCAAAACGTCACGGTCTGCTGCTGATAGCTTGCCTGCCGCGAAATCCCGCTGCGTTTGGATGATTTTACGGCGCATCCCCTGCCGGATCAGCCGCCGCGCCAGGAAGCGTTTGAGCGGCGAATAGTGCTTGTCATACAGCCGGGTGCGGCTGCGCCACAGGTTGACCATACTTTCGGGCCGGATTTGCGCGGTGCTTTGCCCGGAAAGATGGGTCACGCGGGCGGCAGGCACCGAGTAAATTTCCCACCCGGCGCGGCGAATCCGCATACTCCAGTCGATCTCTTCACAGTACATAAAATACTGCTCGTCAAACAGCCCGGTTTGCTGGATGGCGGCGCGCCGGATCATCATGGTTGCGCCCAACGTGTGATCGACCGGGAAAGGTGCATCGCCGTCCCACAACGGGCGCGAATACCGTCCGTTGAACGCGCTTTCGTACAGCCGTCCCGGTACGCGAAAGAGTTCGACCAATAATTGTTGCAGACCGGGGAAATGAAACGCGCCGTGCTGAAATGAGCCGTCTTCGTATTCGAGCCGCGCGCCGACCACACCCGCGTGGGGCAGGCTGACTAACGTTTCGTAGAGCGCCCGTGTTGCGCCCGGTTGGGTGCGTGTATCGGGATTGAGCAGGTATACGGCGGTGGGCAAATCGCGTTCGCCGCTTTCGCCGGATTGATCGCTGAATCCGATCTGCCGTAGCGCGTGATTGTTGCCTCCGGCAAAACCGAGATTGGTTTCGCTGGCGATCAGGTTCACACGCGGGAACTGCTGCCGGATTGCGTCAGGCGATCCGTCCGACGAGGCATTGTCCACTACCCACACCTGCGCCGCCGGGCCGTTGGTGTCCAGATCGGCGTACAGCGTGCGCAGCGCGTCGAGCGTCAGATCGCGCGTGTTCCACGAAACGATGATGACGGCCAGTTCGTTTGACGCCATGCTGTTTTGTGCTGCCTTAATCGGTCATATTCCACCGGCCCTGGACAAGCATCGTCCGAAAGGCGGTGAAGGCATTGTTATCGACCTGGACGATTCCATCGGCATCCAGCAGATCGTGAAGCCGCTGCGTGCTGCTGCCGCGTTCCGTGAAGAACTCGTGGATAGCGTCGGCGGTCTGCTCCCGTTGGTCTGCCGGGAACGCGCTGTCCGGCGGAAAAACCAGCACTTCATAGGGGATGACGTTGGCGTCATAACGGGTGACACGGCTGGCGTTATTGGTGGACAGCACCGTATCTCCGGCAGGGCTGATGATTTGCAGCATGTCGGCCAGTGTATCGCGTTCTACCGGCTCCTCGCTGGTGCTCAAGGTCCGTTCCAGGTCATCCAGCCAATCGTCATATTCACCTGCTGGTAGGGCGGCTGCGGCGCAGTCACCTTCATACAGTGCGCGTCCCAGGGCCATATCGTCCGGATAATCTTTGATCTCGCTCAGACCGGTGATTGGATCGATACCCTGGCTTGCCAGGATCAGGGCGGGCAGCACCCACCGGATCACAGTATCCTGCTCGTCGCTGCGGCAAAATACCTGCTGCTGCAACTGGCCGATGCTGCTGAAACCGGCGCGGGCAACGATCTCTACGGTTGTGCCGATGTGGGCGCGTTGGGCGCGTTGGCGGGTGACGGCGTAGACCGGGATCGCGCCGCAGCGTTCATTGGCGGAGGCATAGGAAAACGCGCTGATCCAGGCGGCAGCGGGCGCGCCGCTGCATACGGCATTCAGCGCGTCGGTTTCGCTCACGATCTGGACGGTAAACGATAGGCCAATGCCGTCTTGTGTGACGGATTCTTCGAGATGCAACTGTAACTCGCTGGCAACGTCCCGCGCATCGTTATCACTCGGATCGCCCACAAATTGGATTTCCAGCGGGCGCGCACGGTCGCCCAGGAGTGGGGCGGGCGAGACTTCGGGCAGCGGTGAGGAGCGCGGCGTTGGTGTGGGAGGAATCTGCGTCGGGATGCGCGTCGGCGGAGTATCCGAGCCGCCCTCTCCGCAGCCGGTCAGAGCAAGGGCCAGGAGCACAATCCCGGCGAATAATAGCAGTATGGCGTGTGTTTGGCGGTTAATGGTACACCTCCCCGCTGCCTGAAATTTTTTCCCACAATTTTCCACATGGTACAGCACTTAGTCTGGCTCAGCAAGCGTGTCCGTCGCGGGGATCATAGCGTTTGTGGCGGGCACGAGTTCGATTTCGCGCCGTCCCACCTGGCTCTGAAACGCTGGAATACCCACGTCCTCGTGAATCAGTCCGGCCCAGCAGTCCTGGGGGTTGGCGGCGTTGATGATCTCGGTCATCCGAATCGCGCCCCAGACTTCGGCGCGTTGGCCCGGTTGCAGGTAATAGTAGGTCCGGTCGGTGGCTTCATCATAAACCGGAGTCAGATCATCCAATGGCGCGATAGCCCACCGCCAGGGAAAATCACTCAGCGATGTTTCGCACTTGATCCCGACCCGCCACGCCCCGGATTCCTCGTAAGCGCCGAGCGTGCTGGCTACCTGATCGAATTGGTAGACTGTGCCGGGGAAGGGGCCTGCTGTGCGTACCGGGGTATTGCCATAGTTGTTGACCGTCAGTTTAAAAACCAGTAGATTTCCTTGCACCAGGGTGACGGTGTTCAGGTCGGAGGCGATACCGCCCGGTTTGGGGATCAACGCGCCTTCGATCTCGGCAGTGGTGTAATAATTTTCGTGGTAGGGGATGTGATCGAAAAAGACGGTTGACCCGGTGGTCTGCGGCACGATTTCCATCTGTGGCAGTCCGCCATCCTGAATGGCGAGTTCCCCCTCGCGGACAATGCGCTGGCCCTCGTCATCCTGTGCGACGGCATAGACGCGGTAGGGGCCATCCGGCGGCGGCTCCATGCCCTGGTCCACGCCGCCGTCGTAGTCGAATTCGTGATTGCCCGCGTCACCCGGTTCGCGTCCCTCTTCGCGTTCTGGTAAATAATACAGTTGTCCTTCGGAGTCTTCGAGATAAACGCTTAATCGGGCCGGTTTGTCCAGGTAAATGTTAACATTCACCCGGTCGTGAATCCCGTCCTGGTTGGGTGTGAACGTGCCTGGACTGATCTCGAAGGTTGATATCACTGGCAGCGCGATGTCCGCATTGGCGATTTCCAGCGATCCGGTAGTTTGCTTGGTATCGTCGTCCTCAACCGCTTCGATAGTCCAGGTGTAGCGCCCGTTGGGGATCAGCCGTCGCTCAATCGTGCCGGGTATCTGTTCTCCCGGCAGTGTATAGCCGCCGACCACGCCGCTGAACAGCACCGTATAATCCCCGGAACTCCGCCGTTCATCCTGGCGGAAATAGTAACGATCCCCGGCTTCATTTTCCAGATAGATGCTGATCCGGGCCGGGCGCGCCAGTGAGTAGCGGATCGTGGTCAGATCGTCCACGCCGTCGGCGTTGGGGGAAATCAGCGTTTTGTCGAAACCGGCGTCTGACAGCAGCGCTACCGGCGGTTGCAGAATCAAATAACCGGCCACGCCAACGACGATCAGGGCGATCAGGGCGGCGACCAGGGTAAACAGTTTAGGCGTATTCATACACACTCTCTCAAGCGGGTATTGTCAAAATCCGAGCGCCGTGATTGTACCATTCTGGCAGGGAATTGGACACAGGCGTGAGGTGATCGTTTTGAACCCGGCGGTTTATTTTGTGTCCAATCCTGTTTAACGGTAGTATGTGACATAATTTCAGTCCGGATTGGGGGCATTGTGGCCCTTTTTAGCTTATGGCCTACGCGGAGATTTCATGGCGCACATCCAGTCCTATTCTGACGCACTAGACTATTTGTACGGTTTTATTGATTGGGAAGTAGAGCGGCACGTTCGTTATGCACCAGAAACGATGACACTGGATCGCCCGCGTCGTTTGTTGGCCGCCCTGGATAACCCGCAGGATCGTTATCCCATCATCCATATCACCGGCACCAAAGGGAAAGGATCGGTCGGCGCGATGTGCGCGGCGGCCTGTCGAGCATCCGGGCTGAGAGCCGCGTTATATTCATCGCCGCACTTGCAAGATTTTCGCGAGCGTTTCCGCGTGGACAACCAGTTGATCAACCAGGACGATTTCACGGCGCTGGTAAAACAGCTTCAGCCCGTGATCGAAACGGTGCCGGGTATTACCTGGTTTGAGATCACGACGGTGCTGGCATTTCTGCATTTCGCGCAGCAAAACGTCGATGTAGCCGTGATTGAGGTCGGGTTAGGGGGACGACTGGACGCTACAACCGTTTGTAAGCCGGTGGTGTCCGTGATCACCAGCCTGAGTTACGATCATATGCACCTGTTGGGCGATTCGTTAGCTTCGATAGCGTGGGAAAAGGGCGGTATCATTAAACTGGGTGTGCCGTTGGTTTCTGCGCCCCAACCGCCGGAAGCATTGAGCGTGTTAACCGAGATGGCTGCTGAGCGTGGCGCGTCGTTGACGTTGGTGGGGCGAGATTGGTTGTTTACGCCGGTAGTTGGGTCGTGGAGCGGAGAAGATTTCACCGCAGGTCCGGCGAGCCAGCTGCCTGAATCGTATCGTACTGGGTTGACCGGCGAACACCAGGCGCTCAATGCGACGGTTGCGTTGGCGGCGCTGGATCATGCGCGGCGGGCCGGTGTGCCGGTACACGCCGAAGGAATTCGGGCCGGATTCGAGCAGGTGGATTGGCCGGGACGTCTCGAAGTCGTGGATCATACGCCGCTGCTGGTGTTAGATGCTGCCCATAATGCGGCGTCGGCGCGGCGGCTGCAAGGCGCGCTGACCGAACTGTTTCCGCAGCGCCCGCTGGCGCTCATTTTTGGCGTGTCGGCGGATAAAGACGTATCGGGTATGTTCGAGGCGCTGCTGCCACTGGTTGATTATCTGATTGCAGCCCAGGCGGTTCACCCGCGCGCCTTAGCGCTCGACGAGATCGAAGCGGCAGCACGGCAGCACGGATTTACTGGCGTGATTGAAAAGATACCGGATGCGTACAGCGCGCTGCAACGAGCGGGTGAGTTGACCGGGCCGGAGGGTCTTATCTGCACGACTGGATCGTTGTTTATTGTCGGGGAAATGCGCACTGTCTGCGGTTTACCGGTAGGGCATGTCGTACCCCGGCAACCGGTGCTGCGCGGCGTTTCGTACCGGCGTAGTAATGCGGGATAGATGGAGCAGGCATTGATCGGACACGGCCTTAATGATTTCTACGCGGTACAGGATGCCGTCCCCGATGATGAGGGATTGGTTGAATTAGCCATGATCCCGTTGGCGGACCTGGTGGTGTTTCCTAATATGATCACCCCGTTGATGATCCGCCGCGAACAGGATATCGCTGCGGTGGGTGAAGCTCAGACGAACCAGACCACCGTGATCGGTGTTGCTCAGCGCGATCCAAACCTGACGATGCCCAGGCCGGAAGACCTTTACACGATTGGGGTCGAGATGGCGCTGGGACGGCTGATGCATATGCCGGAAGGCGGGACAACGGTATTGTCGCAGGGCCGCCGCCGGGTTGAGATCGTGGAGTATATTCAGACAGAGCCGTATACGCGCGTCAAAGCGCGCCCCATAACTGAGTGTGCGGCAGATGACCGCGAAATTACGGCGTTGACGCGCGCCACGCTGAGTTTGTTCCAGAAGTGCGTCGATCTGAATCCCCAACTACCGGAAGAAGCCTATATCTATGCCTTAAATATTGAGGAACCGGGGTGGTTGGCTGACCTCGCGGCCTCTGCGTTAAATCTCACGTTAACTGAGCGGCAAACGTTGCTGGAAACGTCCGACGTGGTGGAGCGCTTGCGTCGTGTCAGTCGTCTGTTGGGCCGTGAGTTGGAGGTTCTCGAACTAGAGGAACGGATTCAATCCCAGGTGCGCCAGGAAGTGGAACGCGGCCAGCGCGAGATGTTCTTGCGCGAGCAAATCCGCGTGATCCAGCACGAGCTGGGCGAAATGGATATTTTCCAGCAGGAACTCAACGATCTGCGTGAGCGGATTGATCAGGCTCAAATGACCGGTGAAGCGCGCGATAAAGCGGTCAAGGAACTGGGGCGGCTGATGATGATTCCGCCGATGGCCCCGGAAGTTGGCATTATCCGCACGTACATTGACTGGCTGCTGGATTTGCCCTGGATCAAGGCAACGGACGATAACCTGGACCTGGACAACGCGGCGGGCGTGCTTGATGCGGAGCATTACGGCTTGCGCAAAGCCAAAGAGCGGATTCTGGAACACATGGCGGTGCGCCAACTGGCCCCCGACAAGATGAAGAGTCCGATCCTGTGTTTTGTGGGACCTCCCGGCACGGGCAAAACGTCGTTGGGCAAAAGTATCGCAAAAGCACTGGGGCGCGAGTTTGTGCGCGTCAGTCTGGGAGGCGTTCATGATGAGGCCGAGATTCGCGGCCACCGCCGGACGTATATTGGCGCGCTGCCAGGACGCATTATCCAGACGATGCGGCGCGCAGGTACTATTAACCCGGTGTTCATGCTGGACGAGATCGACAAATTAGGCGCGGATTTTCGGGGCGACCCGGCGGCGGCGCTGTTGGAAGTGCTCGATCCAGAGCAGAATCACGCCTATTCGGATCACTACCTGGACGTGAGTTACGATCTCTCGCAGGTGTTTTTCATCACCACCGCGAATTATATGGAGCCGATTCCCTGGGCTTTGATGGACCGCATGGAGATGATCGAGTTTCCGGGTTATGTGGAGGAGGAAAAACTCCGTATTGCGCGCCAGTTTTTGATCCCGCGCCAGCTTGAGCAGCACGGATTGAGCGATCAGGGTATCCGGTTTGACGAGAAAGCTTTGCGCCTGATGTGCCGCGAATACACCTACGAGGCCGGTGTTCGCAACCTGGAACGAGAGATCGCCAAAGTCTGCCGTAAGTTGGCCCGCCGCGTTGCCGCGAAAAAACAGTCGGCCCGGCGTATTACGGTGGAAGGGTTGGATAAATATCTTGGTCCGCCGCTGTATATTTCGATGCTGGTCGAAGAAGAGGATGCGGTGGGTGTAGTGACCGGGTTGGCCTGGACCGAAGGTGGCGGCGATATCACCGTGATCGAAGTATCGCTGATGCCCGGTAAAGGGATGTTGATGCTCACCGGGCAGCTCGGCGACGTGATGCAAGAATCGGCGCAGGCGGCGCTGAGTTACACCCGGTCGCGGGTGACGCAGTGGGGAATCGATCCAGAGGAGTTCGACCGGCTGGATATTCACGTCCATTTGCCAGAAGGTGCGATCCCTAAAGATGGTCCTTCCGCCGGGATCACGCTGGCAGCGGCCTTTATTTCTGCGTTTACGGATCGGAAAGTGCGCCGCGATGTGGGTATGACCGGCGAAATCACGTTGCGCGGGCGTATTTTGCCGGTTGGGGGCGTTCGTGAGAAAGTGCTGACGGCGCACCGTTTGGGGTTGCGAAAAGTGCTGCTGCCACAGCGAAACAAGAAGGATTTAGTCGAAATCCCCAAGCGCACGCTGCGCGATTTGGACGTTGTGCTGGTAAATCATATGGATGAAGTGCTGGAACATGCGCTGCTGCCGGTCGCTCATGACATCGGGACTCAATGATGACTTCTATAACCAACCCTCAGCCCAATCCTACACACGCCCAATTCGAAGAGCCGGAATCGGACATTGGCGAAGAAGACATCCTCGTATTGCTGGATAGCGGTCGGTCGGCGGCAGTCGATTGGCTGCCGGGCCGCGCGCCGGTCAGTGATGTGGCAGCTACCCTATCCGCGATGGCAAATACGCATGGCGGTACGCTCTTGCTCGGAGTCGCGCCCCGTTCTGATAAGCCGGTTGGCGTAGATAACACGGAGAGCGCCGTAAACTGTGTGTTGGAAGCGGCCCTGTCGATTGAGCCGCCGCTGATTATCCCACTGCCGCAGGTGGTCCAGGTGAAGGGCTGCTCGATGGTCGTGACGCAGATTCCACGCGGAATGCCCTACGTCTATTCGCTCGATGGACGGTATATCACCCGCGAGGATGCCGAGAACGTGCCGCTCTCACCCTATCACTTACGCCGCTTGATTCTCGAACGGGGCGACGTTACGTTTGAGTCCGAGCCGTGCCGTCCTGCAACCCGCGACGATCTGGACTGGGACCAGGTTGAACGGTACGCCACCAGTCTGAGCGGGATGGGCGGGATTTCGGCGGAGCAAATTCTGGTCAAACGCGGCTGTCTGGTCATGCTGGACGGGCAACTGCATCCCACCAACGCCTGTATTTTGTTATTTGGCAAAGACCCGCAGCAGTTTATCCGGGGATCGGATATCACGGCGGCGCGGTTCGCGGGCCAGGAAATGGGCGACTTATTCACTCGCCAGGATATCAACGGCCCGCTGCCTCAACAGATTCGCCGGGCCGAGACGTTCCTGGTCGATAATTTGCGTAAAGGCGTTCAACTCAGCGCGCAGATGGCGCGTACCGAACAGACCGAATACCCGCTTAAGGCCGTGCGCGAATTGGTGGTGAACGCGGTTGCGCACCGCGATTACAGCATTCAGGGCGATGGCATTCGCCTTTATCTATTCGGTGACCGGTTGGAAATCACCAGTCCGGGACGACTGCCGGGACCGGTGACGGTTGATAACATTGTCAACGAACGGTTTTCGCGCAATTCGGCCATTGTCCAGGTATTGTCGGATATGGGATTTATCGAGCGCCTGGGGTATGGTGTGGATCGTGTGCTGGCCCTGATGCGTGAAATCAAGCTGCCAGAACCCATGTTTACCGAAACGGCGGGCGGTTTCCAGGTGACATTGTTCAATCAGCCAGTCTACGAGGATGAGCCGGGCGAACCGGGTTTGTTCGGTGGTGTGTACGAAGGACGTCCTATCAATCGCCGCCAGGAATACGCGCTCGACTTTCTGATCAATCGCAAGAATGCCCGCATTACTAACAAAGACCTGCAAGAGTTATGCCCGGATGTGCATCCCGAAACGATTCGCCGCGATTTTGCCGACCTGGTAAGCCAGGGGATTCTGGTCAAAATGGGCGAGAAACGCGGGTCCTATTACGTCCTCAAAAAACAGCCTAAAGATTCGTGAATGTTGTACCCTATGCTGGAAATACTGAAACAAACAAAACGTGTGCTCCTGCTGGTGATGGTAGGGTTGGCGCTGTCTGCCTGTAACTTTGCGTTTCAGGATACCACGCCAACTCTCACTCAAACTGCAACTCCTACTCAAACTGCGACCGTAACGCGGACACCCACCGTGACATCCACGCCGACGCCAAGCCGGACTCCGACGATCACGCCGACGCCAACCTCCACGCGCACGCCGACCATTACGTTTACACCCAGCCCGATTCCTACGGCTTCTGCGACTCCATATCCGGCGGCGGCATTTGCCAATGATCAGTGGCGCACAGTTGAGATTCCCGACCGGATTGCCGGTGGGTTGGATAGTCCCTGGTATGCGATTGTCAGTGCTAACGAGCGTACCGGGGGCACATCGAATCCCGACACGCCGATACCAGAACACGAAGTCGAGACGCTGTACCTGATTGATCCCTCGAATGGCGAGCAGGTGGAGATCGTTGATCTGCCTGCCAGCACTGCCGACCGGATTTTTTGGGCACCGGATGGCCGTAAGCTGGTGTATTTTCTGGAACCGACGTTGTTAGAGGACAATACGCTGGCGAGTGGATTATATCTGCTTAACCTTGACCTGGGAGTCAATCTCCGGTTGTTTGACCTGCCCGCGCTCAATCCACGCGGGATTCCCGATCACCGCCCAGTATGGTCGCCGGACAGTTCACAGCTAGCCATCGCGCTTCCCACAGCGTATGACGTGGATATTTTTATCATCTCGGATGATGGATCGCTGTTCCAGAACGCAACCGCACACGGCGCGTATGACCTGTGGCCCGTTTGGTCGCCGGAAGGCGGACGGTTGGCGTTTGTGTCCGACCGCGAACAGTGCCCGTCCTGGGTGCCGGGGGAACCTGGATCGTGTGCCCGATTGGATGTTATGCCGCCCACCGGGGGCAATCTCTTTGTAATGGATGTTGATACCGGCGCGGTCCGGCAGGTATCGGACATCCGGCTGGATGGCCCGCCTACCTGGGTGAGCAATTTGCAAATCGCCTTTACGACCGGCTTATCTGCGGGTGAGTCGACTATCTGGCTGGCGAGCATCCAGGCGGGCACCGTGCGCAGTATTACGGACCTGGATGGGACTCTCAACCTGGGAGCGGCGTGGGTACCGGGCGGCGGGCAGGTGATCTATCATCAGGCGTCCGAACCAGCCCTGATCGCGTTGAAGGATTCCAACGGTGGGCTAATTAACGCTACCGACCGTTTTTTGTTCTCCCGGTTTGGATTCGCGGCGGATTGGTCGCCGGATGGGGAATGGGTCGCGTTTGCGGGCCGGAATGGTCAGTGTCCCTACGGTGTGGTGGTTGCGCGTAATACGCTGGAAATTGCCTATGCGGGCACAACGCCGCGCGCGTGCGATCCAAGTTATTCGCCTGATAGCCGATGGTTGGCGTATGCCGGGATACAAACTCGCACCGGGGCGGCAGATGGACGCCTGGACCTGTATATTGCCGATGCCAATGGGTATAATGCACGCAACCTTACCAGCAGCTTGAGCGGTGAAGTCAGCTTGCTCGGCTGGGTAGGGCCGGATTCATAAATGCCGTTTAGGAGGAATAGTGTGACCGTGCGTACTGCATTAGTGACCGATAGCACCAGTAATCTCTATCCCGAATTGGCTGCTGAGCGCCATATCTATATGGCCCCACTGTATGTTATCTGGGGCGAAGAAGCTTATAAAGACGGCGTGGATATCACCGATGCCGAGTTGTTTGAGCGGTTATCCGCATCGGACGAGATTCCCAAGACCTCGCAGGTATCGCCCCAGGATTTCGTGACCTTATTCGAGCAGGCGCGCGAGGCCGAGAATGCGGACGAGATCGTGTGTGCCGTGATATCCAGTGAACTCAGTGGGACCTATGCGTCTGCAATTCAGGCCAAAGAGATCGTAAATTTTCCAGTCCATGTCATCGACACGCGCCAGACGTCATGGGCGCTGGGATTTTCGATGCTGGCCGCTGCCGAGGCGCGGGATAACGGCGCATCCCCGGCGGAAATTGTGGAAATTATTCGGTCGGTCAGCACACACACTTTGCTGACGTTTACAATTGAGAGCCTGGAATATTTGCATCGTGGCGGACGGATTGGGAACGCTTCCCGGCTGCTCGGTTCGGCGCTGAATATTAAACCGGTGCTGGACGTAACGGACGGATTGGTGAACACGGTTGACAAAGTACGTACCCGCAAACGGGCGCTTACGCATTTATTGAAGGTCGCGGCTGATCGTGCTGCCGGGCATTCGGTCGTGCGGCTTGCGGTGATACATGGTGGGTGCCCTGATGAGGGTCAATTTGTGTTGGATCAGGGAATTGAACAGTTACAGCCGCGAGAAAATTATTTGTCGTATGTGACAGCCGTGTTGGGCGTACATACCGGACCGGGGGCCGTTGGTGTGATTGTGGAGTGGTCGGCCTGAGTACGTGGGATAATTTATGGGATAACGTGGGATAACTTTCCCACATTATCCCGCATGACGCCTGACGTTGTATTCGGGCTGTATCCCGCGTTATCC
>JAFGTJ010000433.1 GCA_016934195.1 Anaerolineae bacterium
GCCGAAGAAGAAGCTCCGGCTGCTGAAGAAGAAGCTGCTGCCGAAGAAGAAGCTCCGGCTGCTGAAGAAGAAGTAGCCGCCGAAGAAGAAGCTCCGGCTGCTGAAGAAGAGGCTGCCGCCGAAGAAGAAGCTCCGGCTGCTGAACAAGAAGCAACCCCGGCTGCTGAAGAAGAAGCAGCTCCCGCTGATCTCGTGACGGTCGCGGCGGAAGATGGCCGGTTCACCCTGCTGACGATGGTACTGTCAATGGTGCCGGAGATGGGCGAAGTGCTGGCGGGCGAAGGCCCGGTAACGCTCTTCCTGCCGGATGATGCCGCTTTTAGCGCGGTGCCGGAAGAAATTGTTGGTATGTTGATGGCCGATCCTGCGTTGACGGCTGCCGCGCTGCAATACCATGTGGTGCCCGGTGCGCTGCTGGCCGCAGACGTGGCCGGTATGGAAATACTGACGACCGTTCAGGGCGAAGACATTGCCGTGAGCGTAGATGCCGATGGCAACGTGATGCTGAATGGCGTGGTCATGGTCACGGACACCGATATCATGGCGTCCAATGGCGTGATTCACGTTGTGAACGGGCTGCTGATGCCGCCGACGGTCGCGGAAATGCTTGCGGCTGCTCCGGCTGCTGAAGAAGAAGCCGCCGCCGAAGAAGAAGCTCCGGCTGCTGAAGAAGAAGCCGCCGCCGAAGAAGAAGCTCCGGCTGCTGAAGAAGAAGCCGCCGCTGAAGAAGAAGCTCCGGCTGCTGAAGAAGAAGCCCCGGCTGAAGAGACTGCTGCTGCCGATCTGGGCGTGATCAAGGTCGGTGTAAACGCTGAATACCCGCCCTTTGAGACGGTGGACGAAGAAGGCGAGATCGTTGGCTTCGACGCGGACCTGATGAACGCGATTGCTGCTGAAGCTGGCTTCGAGATCGAGTGGGTCAACACCCGTTGGGACGGCATCTTCGTCGCGCTGGCGTCGGGTGAATTCGACGCTGTGTCCAGCGCCGCGACCATCACCGAAGAACGCGAAGAGATCATCGACTTCTCCAACCCGTACTTCAACGCGGGCCAGATGATCGCCGTGCGTGAAGCCGACGCTGGCGCGGTATCCGTGCCGGAAGACCTGGCCGGGCTGCGCGTGGGCGTCCAGAGCGGCACCACTGGCGACATCGCCGCCTCGGAGATCGAGGGTGTGGAAGTCGTGCGCTACGATGAGATCACACTGGCATTCCAGGCGCTCGGTGCCGGGGACGTGGACGCGGTGGTCAATGATGGTCCCGTGAGTGCGGACATCATCGCCAGCAACCCCGACCTGGGCGTGGTGCTGGTCGGCGATCCCTTCACCGACGAATTCTACGGTATCGCGGTCCAGCCCGATAAACCGGAACTGCTGGAAGCCATCAATGCGGGCCTGGCGGCCATCATCGAGAACGGCACCTACAACGAACTCCACCTGAAGTGGTTCGGCGTAGACGCCCCCTCGATGTTCCAACCGGCGGAATCGGCAGAATAACAGCGCTGTCCCGGTGACACGTTCAATGTAATCCTGGGAGCGTCGGGAGAATCCCGGCGCTCCCCGCATGTTTAGCCCCGCGAGAAATGCCATGTCTGAACAGAACCCTGTGCCTGACGATCCGGCCCCTGAACCGCCGGACGTGTTTACGCCATCCGACGACGATATCCCGCCAGAGGGACTGTATACCCGCGTGATCCTGTGGGCGGCGGACCTGCCCTGGTGGGCCATTATCCTGATCATTTCTATCGTCGTGGTCCTGTATTCCATGTCTACCTCGATAGCCTATAAAAACGTCACGCGCTGGCTGACCGACGATCCCCAGGTAAAAACCGATGACCTGTTCGATGTGGTACAGGTGGTCGGGGAACCATCCATGATCACCGGGCGGTTCGTGGGCGAAACCGGTGACTCGGTTAATACGGTCATCAACGAACTGCTGGAATCCAGTATCGACAGCGAGATCGTGACCCATACCGGCTTCCTGGTGCGCGAAACTCCGGCCACGCTCACCATCGCCACTGACGACGGCGGAACGGTCCATCTCCGCAAGGAAAATATCACCGCCGAGGAACGCACCGGCAGCGGCGGCGATATCCAGATCACGGTCAATTATGTGGACCGCGTGACCGTCACCGGCACGCTGGTCAAGCAGAACGACGATATGATGCGGATTCGCACGGTGGACGAGGAAATCGACTCGTTTGATCCCGCCCGCGTGATCAGCCGGACCGATAACGCCGATGGCACCATCACGTTCGAGCGCGACGGAGCCGTGATTACCGGCATACTGTCGGTTTTGAGCAACATCAATATCACGATTAAAGCCGGGGAAGACCAGACCGCCGAGTACCGGCGCGATACGCTGGAATGGATCAACGTCCCGACCCTGACGGTCGCCGTCAATGCCGACGCCAACCGCCGCACCATTGCCCCCGGCGACACGGTGCGGGTCGCATTTCTGCAAGGTACGGACATCATCGAGGCGCTGGACCAGCTCGATTCGCTGGATAATGTGCCGGTTCCGCTGCGTTATACCGACGGGTCGGCCCAGGTGTCACTGCTGCCCTATCCTGACCTGGAAACGGCGCTGGCGGCGGTCGGCGCGGGCGAGGCCGATGGGCTGGTTTACCTGGACGCCGGGCCGGATCGCCTGGCGGTGGCCGAGTGGGTCGAAGCAAATCCCGATGCAGGCGTGGTGATGCCGGACGATCCGCGTGAATGCAACAAAGACTGCGAAGTCTCGTTCAAGCGGCTGGACGATACCATTACCGGCGTGATTCTCGAAGAAGACGCCGACACGATCACGCTGCAACTGGTCGCGCCGGAATACATTGAGATCGACAAAAACAAGATCGTCGAGAACAAGCGCATGGAACCGGGCGTCTGCGCGCTGAACAATTTGCGCGGCTGTAACGAGGGTATTTTCCTCACGCTGCGCGTCACGTTCCAGGCGTATGCCCTGGCGCTGGTCATCGGTCTGGTCGTCGGCCTGATGCGCGTGCAGACTAACCCGACCACGATTTTTTCCAAGTGGATGAATACCGTTTTGCAGACCATTTCGACGCTGTACGTCGAGATCGTGCGCGGTATCCCGCTGCTGGTGATCCTGCTGTACGCCGGGTTTGTGATCAGCCCGCGCCTGCGTGACATCTTCGGCCTGAACCTCAGCGACGAGCAGGAAGCCGTGATCGGGCTGGCGTTTGGTTATGGGGCGTTCATTGCCGAAATTTTCCGCGCCGGTATCCAGAGCATCGGGCGCGGCCAGATGGAAGCCGCCCGCAGCCTGGGCATGAGCTATCCGCAGGCGATGCGCTACGTGATTCTGCCGCAGGCGGTGCGCGTGGTGCTGCCGCCGCTGGGCAATGATTTTATCGCGCTGCTCAAGGACTCGGCGCTGATCTCGGTGCTGGCGCTGCCGGACCTGCTGCAACTGGGCCGCCTGTACGTGTCGCGCACCTTCCGCGCCTTCGAGGGGTATAATACCGTCGCCATCATGTATCTGATGATGACGTTGTTCCTCTCGATGATGGTGCGCATCATCGAGCGCCGCACGCGCTTACCGGAGTAGTCAATTATGAGCCAAGCCAACGAACCCATCATCCAGATCGACAACGTGCATAAACGGTTCCAGACCTTGCACGGTACGGTTTACGCGCTGAACGGCGTCAGCCTGAACGTGATGCCCGGTGAAGTGGTGGTCGTGGTCGGGCCGAGCGGGTCCGGCAAAAGTACCATGCTGCGCTGCATCAACCGGCTGGAAACCATCGACGCGGGCAGTATCACGGTGGACGGGCTTCCGCTGCGCGGCGCGCGCAATATCAACAAGGTGCGCGCCGAGGTCGGGATGGTGTTCCAGAGTTTTAACCTGTTCCCGCACCGGAACGCGCTCGATAACATCATCCTGGCGCAGCGCGTGGTCCGCCACCGCCGCAAGCGAGAGGCCGTTGAACGGGCGCACGACCTGCTGGCAAAAGTCGGGATTCCAGAGAAAGCCGACGCATTCCCCGCGCAACTGTCCGGCGGTCAGCAGCAGCGGGTCGCCATTGCGCGCGCGCTGGCAATGGACCCCAAGATCATGCTGTTTGACGAGCCAACCTCGGCGCTGGACCCGGAAATGATCAAGGAAGTGCTGGACGTGATGCTTGATCTCGCCCGTGAAGGGATGACGATGGTGGTTGTCTCGCACGAAATGGGCTTTGCGCGGGCCGCAGCGGATCGCGCCGTGTTTATGGACGAGGGCCGCATCGTAGAAGAAGACGTGCCCGACGTGCTGTTCTCCACGCCATCCCACGACCGGACCAAGTTGTTCCTAAGCAAGATTTTATAATCGTGACGCGCAGCGGTCGGTAGGCGTTGCTATCGACCGCTGCCCGGATAGCTCCGCAGAATAACGTGATTGCCTTGAAATTAGCCCCTATCCCCCCGGCCCCCTTTCCTCGCAGGCGGAGAAAGGGGGAGAGTCGGCCCACTGTTAAACCCCTCTCCACAACGTGGGGAGGGGTTGGGGAGGGGCTAACCACCGATCACGCCATTCTGTAGTCTTACCGCTGCCCGGTATACGCCTCAATTATTCCTGCGGAACGGCAAATTCGCACATACCCGCGTCGATCTCGCATGTCGCCAGCACTGGCCCGCCTTCACCTAACCGGACGGTGAACGTCAGGCCCGGTTCTTCGGCCTTCCAGAAATAACGGCGCGTGGCAGTGGTCCCATACCAGCCGCCAAATTTGGGGCAGTCGTCGTCAGCGGGCGGTCGCCAGTCAAAATCGGCCCAGACCAACTGGTAACAGGTTCCCGATTCCAGCGACGAGGTAGTCCCGGTGATGCCCTTCCCGTCCCATTCGCTGGCCGTGAAATACAACGAGATGGTGCTCTGCCGCTCGAAACGCACATTCCTGACGTTTAACTCGCGCTCCGAGATATTAACCAGGATGAACGAAGCTTCGTCGTAGATCACGCGCACATTCGCGTCTCCGCCGGATGCCGGGGGCGGTGTGGTGGTGCCAACGGGCGGCGTTTCGCCCGATGCAGCCGTCAGCATGAACGCGCATTCCCCCGCGTCGATCTCGCAGGTTGCCAGCGCCGGTCCGTCTGCGCCTACCCGGACGATGAAGGTCGCGCCGGGTTCGTTCGCCAGCCAGAAATAGCGCGCGCGGGTGTTCGTGCGATAAAACCCCATGAACAACTCACAAGGCGCGGTCGCCGGAATTTTGGGCGTGCCGTCCGTTGTCACCAACTGGATACACGAGCCGGGTACCATGCTGGCCGGACCGCCTTCCATTTCCGGGCGATCCCACAGGCGGGCTTCATACACCAGCGCCGACCCGTCCGGCAGCGGCTGCTCGAACACCAGCGGCGTGATATCCAGCGTCCGTTGGGAGGCGTTGATCAGGATGAAACTGCCCTGGCCGTTGGGTTCCCGTTCATAGATCAACCGGATATCGCCCTCACCGGACGCGACCTCAGTGGTGGTTTCGGTAGGACGCTGGCCGCTTCCGCCGTTATTGTCCACAAAAGCCCCCGGAGTCGCCGGTTCCTCACCAGCGGAAACAGGCGTATCGGTCGGCGGAAAAGTGGGCGGCACGGTGGGCGTCTCGCCCGGTGCGCTGGTCGGCAGCATTTCGGTGGGCGGCGGCGGCAGCGGCTCAGTGGGCGACGGTGGCGACGTCGGCGTCTCGGTGGGGGATGCGGTCGGGCTGTTGGTGGGCGAGGGCAAGAGCCGGTCCGTCGGGCGAGGGCTGGACGGTCCCACATCGGACACATCCACCATAGGCTGCACCGGGGTACGGGTTGGTAATGGCGGATTAGTGGCGCGGGGTTTGGGGGTATTGGTGGCGGGTGCTCCGGCCATGACGAGCGCGGTTGCCGTCCGGTCGGCGGGACTTAGCCCGCTCACATCCTCGCCTTCGTCGCGGTCGCCGCCGCCTTGCGTGACGATCCACCCGGCCACCACCGCGATCACCAGCAGCAGCACGAAAAATACCAGCAGGCCCCGGCGTCGTTTGCGCGGCGGCGCGCTTACGCCGGTCAGTTCGGCGGCGGCTGGTTCCGGCACGGTAGCATCCGGCGTGACGGTAATATCAGACTTTTTAAGGCCCTTCGCATCCGGCCCCACCAAACCAACCTCGCTCGGATCGTGGAGCGTATCCAGCAGCCGGTCCAGCGCGGCGTTATCAAGTTGCAAATCTTCGTCGGTCAGTTCGGCGGCGACGGCTTCTTCTTTGCGGGCGCGGCGGCGGGCAAACCGTCCCGCGATCCCGCCGATGTCTTCCGGTTCATCCGGCGCAGCCCCGCGCACCGGCGGGAAAGGCGGTGGAGTGATCTTGGGAGGATATTGTTCCACATCCTCGTTAAACGGCGCGACCGGCGCAGGCGGGGCCGGACTGGGCGCGTCGATCATCTCCGCAACGGATGATCCCCTGGCCGAAACGCCCGCCCCTCCCTTCGACCGCTTGAAGGCCGCTTCCAGCGCGGCCACCAGCTCCGCGCCGGACACGTACCGTTCGGCGGGGTCCTTGTCGAGCGTCTTGAGAATCACGGCTTCGACTGCCGGGGGCAGATCAGGGTTAAACAGGGTTGGCGGCGGCGGCAGTTCGTTGAGGTGCTTGAGCGCGACCGCCATCACCGAGGGATCGTCAAAGGGCACTTTCCCGGACAGCATCTCGTAGATAACCACGCCCAACGAGTACAGGTCGCTTTGTGGGACGGCATTTTTCGAGTTGATGGCCTGTTCCGGCGCGATGTAGTGCGCGCTGCCGAAGGTGTCGCCCATCGTGCCTTCCTGCACGCTGAGCGCCAGCCCGAAGTCCATCAGGATCGCGCGCCCGGTGCGTTTTTCCAGCATGATGTTGGACGGCTTAATATCGCGGTGGATCACACCTTGATCGTGGGCGTAGTCCAGCGCGTCGGTCACGTCCTTGACGACCTTGAGCACTTCCGACACGGGCACCCGCTGCCCCTTGAGCGCGTATTTCTGGAGCAGCATCCGAAGGTCCTGGCCTTCCAGGAACACCTGGGCCATGTAGTAAATGCCCTCGAAGCGTCCAAACTGGTACACGCCGACGATGTTGGTGTGACGCAGGTGGGCAATGGCGCGGGCTTCGATCTGAAAACGGCGGGTGTATTCTTCTTCGGTGGTGGTGGCAAAGTCGCCGCTGATCACCTTGACCGCCGCATAACGGTCCAGGTTCTCGTCATAGCCGCGATACACCCGCGACATTCCGCCCCGGCCTAATAAGCTCTGGATGGTGTAATCGCCCAGTTTTTTCCCGACGAGTGGATCAGACATAGATGTTTTCTCTCGGACGCAAAGAGGCCAACAAGCAGGCAGCGCGCTAACCGCTTCTGCCCTTCCTTTAGTATAGCCTAGTATAGCCTAATCAGAGAATTTAAAGGAAATAGATTCGCAATTCTATCGCGGGTTCTTAATCAAAGTCTAACGCCTGCAAAAAACGGCGCAATGCCAACGTGGTCGCGTCGGGCTGCTCAACCATCGGCAGGTGTCCCGCGCCATCGATCAGGGTCAGATGCGCGCGCGGAATGGTCCCCGCCATGTCCTGCGCCATACCCACCGTTACAATTTTATCTTGAACGCCCGCGATTACCATTGCCGGAACGCCTAATTTCCTGAGTATTTCGACCGAATCGGGACGTTCGGCCATGCCGCGCTGCGATCCGGCCACGCCCACCGGCGACGTTTCCAGCATTACCCGGTAGATGCGCTGGGCCATCGCGCCCTGGCGATCCGTGTCCGGGGCGAACAATGCGGCCATCATGCTCAGCGCCAGCTCTGAGACGCCCTTTTCGAGCACCATGTCGGCGCTCTGGCCGCGCTGGATGCGCTTGTCGGGCGGATCGGCGTAGGGGTGCGTGGCGACCAGTCCCACCCCGGCGATCCGTTCGGGGAACAGGCGCAGCCCGGCCAGCGTGACATAGCCGCCCATGCTGTGCCCGATCCACGCCGCCCGGTCGAGGTCCAGGTGATCCATGAGCGCGAATACGTCCCCGGCCAACTGGTCCATACCGTAAACGCCGCCGGGAACGGGACTCGCGCCGTGCCCGCGCAGGTCCGGCGTGATCACGCGAAACGAATCGTGGAGCGCCCCGGCCTGCGCCTCCCAGATAGTGTGATCGAGCGGGAAGCCGTGAATCAGGATCACGGGCCGCCCGCGTCCGCATTCGGTATAGTGCAGCTTGACCGTATCCGCCATCGGTGTTTTCTCCTTTTGCCTCCCTAACAGGTGTTATACGGTAGAATAGCATAAGCGGTAAGCGCGTGTAAAACGCGGCACAAACTAGCGGGCGGGAGCCGCCATGCACCAGCAAAAAGCGTATTTTGCCCAGGTCTTTGATACCGTCGCGCCGAACTATGACCAGATCGGCCCGCCCTTTCATGCCGCGTTTGGACGGCGATTCGTCCAGGCAGCGGAACTGCAACCCGGCGCGCGTCTGTTGGATGTGGCGTGCGGGCGCGGCGCGACCCTGCTACCGGCGGCAGAGATCGCGGGCGCGGACGGGATCGCGGTGGGCGTGGACATTTCCGGCGGGATGGCGCGGGTCGCCGCCGCCGACGCCCGCCGCCGGGGACTCGCTCACGTCACGACGGCACGCATGGATGGCGAGCAGTTGGCGTTCCGCGCGGGCACATTCGACGCGGTATTGTGCAGCGCGGCGTTATTCTTTTTCCCGGACGAGGAACGGGCGCTGCGCGAATTTTACCGCGTGCTGGCTCCCGGCGGGTTGGCCGGATATACCGTTTACCAGCGCGTGGAACCGGACCACGAATACGCCTGGATGTTCGAGATTCTGGCCCGCTACCAGCGCCCGCCCGGTGAGCCGGAACCGGAACCAGAATCAC
>JAFGTJ010000434.1 GCA_016934195.1 Anaerolineae bacterium
GATGTGGTCCTGGATCACCATGATGTCGCCCGCGTCGAATCCGGTATTGAGGCCGCCCGCCGCATTGGTCACAACCAGGGTGTTAATTCCGAGCAGTTTCATCACGCGCACCGGCAGTGTGATCTGGGCCATGCTGTAGCCCTCGTAGAAATGCGCGCGGCCCTGCATGGTGAGCACGGTATGATCGCCCAACTGCCCAATCACGAGTTTACCTTCGTGTCCCAGGACGGTCGCGTGCGGCCAGTGCGGAATGATATCATAAGGGACGATATCCGGGTTTTCGATATCGGCGACCAGCGAGCCTAAGCCCGATCCGAGAATCAGGCCGACGGTCGGGCGCTGCTGTGTTCGCTGGCGAATGGCGTCTGCTGCTTCGTGGTAAAACGCTTCGGGAATTAATTGTGCTGGGTCCATGTTGAAAAATCTCCGGTGTGAAAGAAATTTCTTAGACTACGGGTGTTTATTTTAACACCGGTTGCCAGGTTTGAGAATTCGGTATATGTTTGTGGAGCAGTGATGGTGTGATTGGACGAGCGAGGGTGGCATGAAGGTTGAAAAAGCGATGGCCCGGTATTTGCACATTTACCAGGCCCTGTACCAACGGGACCCCAGGGAACTGCGTGATCTGGGGAATGACTGGGTGCTGGTCAATGGTGCGCGTATGCGGGTGGAAGAACTGGAAACATTGTCCGAAGACCTGAATCGGGAATACCAGCAGGTGCTCGCTAACAAGCGCAACATCGTGAAAAAGCTGCTGAATTGGTTCAAGGCTTAGCGCCGTCTGGATCAGAAACCACTAAACCAGCAGACAACAGTCTCCAAGGCTGTAGAACCGGTATTTTGCCTGGATCGCTTCGTCGTAGGCGCGGAGCATTTGTTCCCGTCCGGCAAACGCGCTGACCAGCATTAACAGGGTTGAGCGCGGCAGGTGAAAATTGGTCAACATCACGTCCACCGCGCGGAAACGGTAGCCCGGCGTGATGAACAGGTCGGTATCCTCATCAATGGCGATCACCGGACGCCACCCACACAGTGTATTATCAACAGCGTGCAAGGTGTTTTGCACGCTGTTTGGATCATTTTGCTCGCTGCCGTAAGCCGCCGAACGGATCGCGGCGGTTTCCAGCGTGCGGACGGCGGTTGTCCCGATTGCAACGATCCGCCCGCCTTTTAACCGGGTTTTGTTGATGATTTGTGCGTCCTGGGGCGTCAGGATGGCGCGTTCGGTGTGTATTTTATGCTCGGCGATATTTTCTTCCCGCACCGGCGCGAAGGTGTCCAGCCCGATGTGCAGCGTACAGGTGGCGATCTCGATTCCCTGCCGTTTGAGCGCCAGCAGCATTTCCCCGGTGAAGTGCAGCCCGGCGGTTGGCGCGGCGGCGGACCCGTCGTGCTGTGCGTAAATGGTCTGGTAGCGGCTGGAATCTTCGAGCGGCGTTGTGATATAAGGCGGCAGCGGCGTTTCCCCGATGGTATCCAGGTAGGGGCGCACCGGCTTGTTGAATATTACCACGCGCTGATTTTCCTCGCGGTCCTCGATGACTTCGGCTTCTAGATTAGTGCCTGATTCGGTATCAGGACCAACCGCTAACCGGGTGCCGACCTTGATCCGTTTGCCGCCCACAATCACCAGCCAGCGCGTATCGCCCAGGTGTCGCAGCAGCAGGATTTCCGCCGCGCCGCCGCCCGGTAGTTTGCGCGCCGGAAGCCGCGCCGGAATCACGCGCGTTTGATTGAGCACCAGCACGTCGCCCGGTCGCAAATAATCCGGCAGATCGCGGAATTGTCGGTGCTCGGTTGCGCCGGAGTCGCGGTGCAGGACGAGCATCCGCGAGGCGTCACGCGGCTCGATGGGTGTTTGGGCGATGCGTTCTGGCGGGAGATGGTAGTCAAAATCTGAGATGTGCATAGCGGTTTGTATATAGTGTATAGGCTTCAGCGATTAAACAGGCGAAGGACGAGATTTAGTGCGACAGAAAGCGCGATGCTGATCAGGATCATGCTCACAATTGGGAAGAAACACGAAAAGTTTTCCCCCTCGATATGGATATCACCGGGCAGGTTGCCCAGTCGATTCAGGACCGGCACGCGGCTCAACAGGATCAGCAGTCCACCCAATGCGGCCAGCGCCAGCCCAACGAACAATACCAGCCGTCCTACAGCATTGAGGTCCATCATGGCTTCGGCCTAAAATAGTGTACCCTGGCGCGGCGGGCGGTTGTCGGAAATGTTGAGATGCTCGTAGGCCAGCCGGGTCGCCATTCGTCCGCGCGGCGTGCGTTCAATGAAGCCCAGTTGCAGCAGGTACGGTTCGTACACGTCCATGATCGTATCGGACTCTTCGCTGATTGAGGCTGCGATGGTATCCAGGCCGACCGGCCCGCCCTCGAATTTCTCGATGATGGTTAGCAGCACGCGGCGGTCGATGTCGTCCAGGCCCAACGGGTCGATTTCCAGCAGATCGAGCGCCTGACTTGCCACGTCCTCGGTGATCATGCCGTCGGCGCGTACCTGGGCGTAATCGCGCACACGCTTGAGCAGCCGCAGCGCCACGCGCGGCGTTCCCCGTGACCGCTGCGCAATCTCGATGATACCGGTATCTTCAATCGGCACTTTGAGCATTCCCGCCGCGCGCGCCACGATTTTTTTCATCGCTGGCAGGCTGTAGAAGTCCAGCCGGTAGACTGCGCCAAACCGCGCCCGGAGTGGGGCGGTGAGCAGCGCCAGCCGCGTCGTCGCGCCGATCACGGTGAAGCGCGGCAGGTTCAGCCGGACATTTTTAGCCGATGGCCCTTTGCCGATCACGATATCCAGCGCGTAGTCCTCCATCGCCGGGTAGAGCACTTCCTCGACGGCGCGGCCCAGGCGGTGAATTTCGTCGATGAATAACACGTCGCCTTCACGCAGGTGAGTCAGGATCGCGGCCAGATCGCCCGCCCGTTCGATGGATGGCCCGGCGGTGATACGAATATTCACTTCCATTTCGTTGCTGATGACGTGCGCAAAGGTGGTTTTGCCTAAACCGGGCGGACCGTACAGCAGCACATGATCGAGCGCTTCCTTACGCCCTTTTGCCGCTTCGATCAGGATGCGCAGGTTTTCAACTACCCGTTCCTGGCCGGTCATTTCGTCTAACCGGCGCGGGCGCAGTGCGTTGTCGATGCGGTCTTCGGTTTGTTTACTGCCGCTCACCATGCGGTCGGACATAGTGTTTTCCTCAAAGTGCGTATCAACCCGATGAGTATACCACACCGGGAAAGTGGAAGTGAGTAGTTGTTGGGTTTTTAGTGTCGGGTTTATGGCGTATAGCCAACAACCAATAACTGAGAGGGGTTTGCGTGCGTGGCATGTAAGGTTACAATGTGCGGCGCAAAGCGTGACACACTGGAGGACTGAATGGCACTAGAGAATGTGCATGTATCGCAGCACCCCCTGGTTAAACATAAACTGACTCTTTTGCGCCGGACGAAAACGGAACATAAAAAGTTTCGTGAGTTGATCCGCGAGTTGGCGATGCTGCTCGGTTATGAGGCAATGGCCGATCTGCGCCTGTCGGATATTGCGGTCGATACGCCGCTGGCGAGCGCTCCGGGATATCACCTGGAGGATGATATTGGCCTGATCCCGATTTTGCGGGCCGGGTTGGGAATGGTTGACGGTTTTTTGGAGATGATCCCCGGTGCGCAGGTGTGGCACCTGGGTCTGTACCGTGACGAGCACACGCTGCGCCCCGTGTCCTACTACAACAAGCTGCCCATTGAACCGACCGTCCATGTTTGTATCGTTCTCGATCCCATGCTGGCGACCGGCGGATCGGCGGTCGCGGCGTGCGATGTGCTCAAGGCGTGGGGCGTCCGGCGGATCAAGTTTGTCGGCCTGATCGCGGCTCCTGAAGGGTTAGAGGCTGTGGCAAAGGCGCATCCCGACGTGCCGGTTTACCTGGCAGCGGTTGACGAGCGCCTGAACGAAAATGGCTTTATCGTGCCGGGTCTGGGCGATGCGGGCGACCGCCAGTTCGGGACTGCCTGACTTATGAAAGCCGATCACGCCCTGTCGTTTCTGGTGGTCTTGAGCGTATCGTTTGGGCTGTCGTTTGCGTTGACTCCGGTTGCGCGGCGGATGGGGAAACGTTGGGGGGTTGTGGATGTGCCCAGGGGCCGCCATGTTCATCCCCACGTCATGTCCAAACTGGGCGGGATGGCGATGTTTGTGGCGTTTACTGCTACTGCGATCCTGGCCCAATTTTTGCCGGTCGTGCGTACCGATGACCAGGAGATTATTCGCCTGACCGGACTATTGGTCGGCGGGGCGTTTTTGTTTTTCGTCGGCATGTTGGATGATAAATACGAGTTTGGCGCGCTGCCTCAGTATATCGCGCAGCTTGCCGCCGCTGCGATTGCCGTGTCGTTCCTGATCATCATTGAGCGTTTCAACAATCCCCTCACCGGCCAGCAAACCCCTGACTGGCCGTATATCGTGACCGTCACGCTGACGTTGTTCTGGCTGGGTATCATGATGAATACCGTCAACTGGTTGGACGGGCTGGACGGGTTGGCGGCGGGCGTGTGTGGTATCGCGGCGCTGATGATGTTTCTACACGCGGCGTTCCGGTTGGATCAGGTGAGCGTGAGCCTGCTGCCGCTGGCGCTGTTGGGCGTGACTCTGGGTTTTCTGCCGTACAATTTTCACCCGGCGCGCATTTTTATGGGCAGCAACGGCGCGCTGTTCCTCGGTTATACGACCGGGGTATTGGGTATCATCGGCGGCGCAAAAATGGCGACCGTGCTGCTGGTGATGGGACTGCCGCTGCTGGATGTAGTCTGGCAGATCGCGCGCCGGGTGAGCGTGGGCAAGAATCCCACCGAGGGGGATCGCGGCCATGTCCATTATCGCCTGCTGGACATGGGCTTGAGCCAGCGCCAGATCGTGTTGGGGTATTATGCGTTCTGTACGGTTTTTGGCGCGATTGCGCTGGTGACGGCCAGCCGTCCGTTTAAACTGATCGCGCTGCTGGTGATGGGCGTGGTGCTGCTGGTTGGCTTTGTGATCGTGGCGCGCCACACAACCCCGGAAGGCGACCCATCAAAGTCTAATTAGAGATCGTCGAAGTCCACGTAGCTGATGTCGTCATCGTCCAATTCGTCATTATCCAGGTCGTCATCGTAATCATCGTCGTAATCGTCACCGTCATCGGGCGGTTCCGGTTGGGGGCGCGAGCGATTGACCCAGGGATCATCTTGCCAGATGCGGCGGGTAGGACTGTCCGGCTGACTCGTACCTGGCGGCGGTGGTGTTGTGGGCCGCTGGTAAGGAGAGGCTGCGGGGCGCTCCATACCACCCGGCGGCTGCCTGGACTGTGATCCTTGCTGCCATCCTGATTGCTGCCCTGGCTGTTGTCCCGGTTGCTGCCCTGACGGACGGGGCGCTTGATCCTGCCGTCCGGAAAATACCCGTTGAGTGGATGTTCTCACCTGGGTTTGATCAACCGCCGGGGGTGCGTTTGTGAAGGGCGGGCGGGCGGCGGGCGGCGGCGTGGGTGGTTGCTGGTGTGGTGGCTGACTGCGCTGCGCAAATGCCGAAGCCGCTGGCTGAGGCGCGGAAGCAGGTGGGCGCTGCTGTGATGGCCCTGCCGAAGCTGGAAATGGCGGACGTTGTTGCGCCGGTCCTGTGGTTGAAGCCGAAACCGGTCGGGACTGTGCGCGTGATGGTATGGGTACGCTTTGCGCCGGTTTGGGCAGCGGCAGCGGTATATTGTAGATTGACGGTGGCGGTGCGCCGGGCGGCAGCGGCAGCGACGATCCCGGTTCGCGTGCCCCGCGCGGCGGCGTATACAAAAATTTGCGTTTGGTGAATCGTTCCAGCACTTCCTCAAAGAAGCCGATGAACAGAATCCCCATACATTCCACGACCAGCACCGCCGCTAATGCCGTTGCCAGCCGTTCGATCCCATGCGCAACCGGCCCCGTGAAGGCGTCCCACAATACGTCCCCTGAGCCGGTGATTACCAGGAAGAGGATCACTCCGGTGAAAATGGCAAATACCAGCGGCCAGCCCTGACGGTCGGCGGGTGTGGGCAGCATGGCGTTGCTGATGGTGAAGACCAGATACAGCCACAGGTAAAAGTCGGGTTTGCTGGCGAGGTTCTGAAAGGCCGGGCCGATGATGGTGATATCGGCGGTTTCCAGCGCTTTGAGAAACGCTTCCAGGCCCAGCACCCGGTCGCTGATCAGCCACACCAGTCCCATCCCCATAATCATTGGGGCTGCGCCGATGATGGCTGCCTGGAACCAGCGCGCCTCTTGAATCTGCACAAAATCCAGGCGCAGCGTGCCGTTTTCCTGTGCTTCCGGCCACGCGATCATACGTTTGATTTTGACGTTCAGCGCACCGGCCAACATATATTGCACGAATTCGTGGAGAAATACGCCGGGGAACAACAGCACGTAGTAGATCGCGGTGGCGCTTTTTTCGTCGTTGGTCAACAACCAGCCCACACCGTACAGGTGGCTGTGTATCCAGCGCTCTACAAAAACCAGTAGAGTCAGGACCGCCACCAGTGAGGCTAACGGCGTGAGCAGGTCGTTGAGATGCATGATTTATAAGCTAGCCGAGTCCTTTAGCTTGAATGGCAAGGCGGACCAGTTCCACGAATGAGTCTTCCTTGAGCGCCGCGCCGCCAACCAGCGCACCGTCGATGTGTTCCTGGCTCATGAACTCGACCATATTGGCTGGTTTCACGCTGCCGCCGTACTGGATACGCATCGCGTCGGCGTGCTCGCTGCCGTAGAGGTCGGCCAGAATTGCACGGATCGCGCCAATGATCGCGTTGGCCTGTGCGCCGGATGCGCTCTTGCCGGTGCCAATCGCCCAGATCGGTTCGTAGGCGACGACGATAGTCGCCAGCGCGTCCGCCGGAATGCCATCGAAGGCGGCGCGAATCTGGTTGCC
>JAFGTJ010000435.1 GCA_016934195.1 Anaerolineae bacterium
ACCGATGGCGTGTTCAGCATGGACGGTGATATCGCCCCGCTGCCCGCCCTGGCCGAGATCGCAGCGCAGCACGACATCTTGCTGATGGTCGATGACGCACACGGCGAAGGTGTATTGGGCAAAGGCGGGCGCGGCATTGTGGATCATTTCGATCTGCACGGCCAGGTGGATGTCGAGATCGGCACCATGAGCAAGGCGTTCGGCGTGGTGGGTGGCGTGGTGGCCGGAAAACGGGCGATTGTCGAGTGGCTGCACCAGCGCGGTCGGCCTTTCCTGTTCAGCAGTGCCATGACGATCCCGGACGTGGCCGCGTGTCTGGCCGCTGTGGATTTATTGGAAGAAAGCACCGAACTGGTTGACCGGCTGTGGAACAACGCCGCCTACTTCAAGCGGAAAATGAACGAATTCGGTTTTGATACCGGGGTAACACAAACGCCAATCGTGCCGGTGATGCTCGGTGAAGCGCCGCTCGCGCAGCAGTTCAGCAAGCGGCTGTTTGAGGAAGGCGTTTTTGCAATGGCGATTGGCTTCCCGACGGTGCCACATGGTAAAGCGCGCATTCGCGTGATGAACAGCGCGACGCATTCCCAGGACGACCTGGACAAAGCGCTGGACATTTTCGCCGCCGTCGGGCGTGAATCAGGGGTCATCCACTAACAGCGCGTCTATAGCTGGAAACCAGGGCGAAATCGCACCACCTTACGGCTGAAATTGGTCGAGTGCTCTAATAACCTGGTTTCCAGCGCCTGCCAGCGGTCGCTGTTTAACACGCTGCGAATCGTTTCCAGGTCCTCAGCCACAAATTCCGCTTGCCGCAGCGGATAATCGCCCCACAACGTATGAAATACCCGAAAAATATACAGGCCCATCTCGTGCGCAGCGGGAATCATCTCGTTCATGATGAAGTTATAATAATCGTCCGACCCGTCCGGCGCGGGATCGTAGAATAGCATCAGCTTGTAGCGCGGTATGATGTGTTTGGTCATGGTTGCATCATTTTCTGTTTTAGGTCCAGATACCCGGAATCGCCGCGCCGCATTGGGGGCAGGTCCCGCCGGTTTGCGCCAACTTGTTTTCTCGCACCATAAAACCGTACCGCCGGATCAGCGTGGTCTGGCAGGTGGGGCAGCGCGTATTTTCCCACTCGCCGGTATGTCCCGGCACGTTGCCGGTATACACGTACTTTAACCCGGCCTCCAACCCTATCTCCGCCGCGCGGATCAGGGTATCCGCCGGGGTACGGGAGCGGTCGGTCATCTTGTAGTCGGGATGAAAGGCCGTAACGTGCCAGGGAATATCCGGCGACACCCCGCGAATGTATTGCGCGGCGTCCCACAGTTCGTCATTGCTATCATTAAAACCGGGCACGATCAGCGTCAGCACTTCGAGCCAGATACCCGCCTCATGCACCCGCCGGATCGTATCGAGAACGTGTTGCAGCACGCCGCCCAGTTCCCGGCGATAGTGAGCGTCCTGCATGGTTTTCAGGTCGATTTTGTAGCCGTCCAACCAGGGCTTGAGGTAATCAATGACTTCCGGCGTGCCGTTGCCGTTGGACACGTACAGCGTGATCATTCCGGCGGCTTTGGCCTTTTTGAAAATTTCGACCGCCCATTCGGTTGTAATTAGCGGTTCGTTATAGGTGCTGGCGACCGCGCGCGTCCGCCGTGAACGGCCCAACGCGATCAGTTCATCCGACGTGATAGGCGTATACTGGTGGCTGGCGGCTTCGTCGCGCAAGGTCTGCGAGATTTGCCAGTTCTGGCAGTAGGAACACCGGAAATCGCAGCCCAACATCCCAAAACTGAGCACCGTTTCGCCCGGTACGGCGTGGAAAAAGGGCTTTTTCTCCACCGGATCGATATTCAGCGCGCCGACGTAGTTGTGCGGCACGCGCAGCGTCCCGCCGTCATTGTAGCGGACCTTGCAAATTCCCCGGCGGCCCTCGCGGAGCAGGCAGCGATGCCCGCACGCCAGACAGCGGATAGTATTGGAGTCGGAATCCACCACTTCCACCAACTCGCCCGGCGTGGATGGCATGGTCAAACGATCCAGTTGTGCCTGTAGTGATTGCGATGATGATGGTGGCATCGCGTTTTGCTCCAACCCGCGCGGCCCGGTAACGGCCCGACATTAAACCAGTAAGAATTTCACAATGATTCAACGAAATGGCCCGACGATTAGAGTCTAACATAAACGGATCACGATTGACCTGCCTCGCGCCCGATCACCGTCTGATTTGGTTGGCAGGCAAAACAAAAACGCCGGAGCATGTGTCCGGCATTTTGAGGGAACTCAGGAAGAAATCAGAGGAAAACTGTCACACGGTTTCGAGCCTGCGGCCCTCTTTGGTGCGGCGGGCCAACATCAGGATATCATACGCGCTCTGGCGGGCGCTGGTGGTTTCGGCCCCCAGCATTTCGGCCAGTTCGTCCACGCGCCCCTGGTCGTCCAGGTGTTCAACTCCGGTGATGGTACGGCTGCCCTGCACGCGCTTGCTGACCTTGTAATGCGCGTCCCCAAATCCGGCCAACTGCGCGAGGTGTGTTACGACCAACACCTGATGGTTGCCGGACAACTGCCATAATTTCTGACCGACGACCGCCCCTATTCGCCCGCCGATGCCCTGGTCGATCTCGTCAAAAATCAACGTCGGCACCGGGTCAGCATGGGCCAGCACGCTCTTGAGCGCCAGCATAATGCGGGCCGTTTCACCGCCGGACGCAACTTTGGCAATCGGGCGCAGCGGTTCGCCCACGTTGGCCGCCATGTAAAATTCCACCCGGTCGATCCCGGTGCTGCTGAATGCCAAGCGCCGCTCGTCCACATAACAACCGTCCGCCGCGTCCTGCTGCTCGATGCGCGCCTCGAAGCGGGCATTTTCCATGCGCAGATCGCCCAATTCGCTGACAATGGATTCGGTCAGGTGGGCGGCGGCCTGTTGGCGGTTATGACTCAAACGCCCCGCCAGATCGCCCACTTCGCGCAGCAGGTGGTCTTCCTGTGTACGGAGTTCGGCCAGCCGTTCCTCGCTGTGGGTGATGGCATCCAGTTCAGCCTGAGCCTGGGCCGCGTGATCCAACACCGCCTCAATCGAACCGCCGTATTTGCGTTTGAGGCGCGAGAGCACCTCGATCCGTTCCTCGATCTGGTCCAGGCGGCGCGGATCGTACTCCACGTCGTCCCGGTAATTGCGCACCTCGGCGGCCAGTTCCCCGGCCTGCGCGCTGATCGTTTCGGCGATTTGCGCGCTATTTTCCAGCGCCGGATCGAGCCGCGCCAGTTTTGCCAGCAGCAGCGATGCCTGGGCTAACAGGTCCTCCGCGCCGGACGATTCGCCCATGTCACCGGTGAGTGTGTACAGCGTTTCGGTCGCCAGTTCCGCGATCTTTTCCGCATTGACCTGCCGGTTGCGTTCCTGTTGGAGTTCGTCTTCTTCGCCGGGATGCAGTTTCGCCGACTCGATCTCCTGCACCTGGTATTGCAGCATGTCCACGCGCCGGGCCAACGCTGCCTCATCGACCAGCAGTTCGTTGATCGAGCCGCGCACCTGATTCACCTGCCGGACCCGTTCAGCTACCGCCGAGCGTTCCTCATCCAGTCCGGCGTAGCGATCCAGCAAATAGAGATGGCGCGCCGGTTTGAGCAGCGAGAGATGCTCACTTTGCCCGTGAATATCCACCAACAGTTCGCCCACGTCGCGGTATACGGCCAGATTGCACGCCACGCCGTTGACACGCGCCTGGCTGCGCCCATTGGTGCGCACTTCGCGGGTCAGGATCACTTCGTCGGGTGAATCACCCTCCAAACCCTGCGACTCCAACAGCGCCGCCATGTCCGGCTGGAGCGACGGCAGCACACTAAATACGCCTTCGATCACGGTGCGCTCGGCCCCGCCGCGCACAAAAGTCGCGTCAGACCGCGCACCCAACAGCAGGTTCACGGCGTCCACAATGATCGATTTACCGGCCCCGGTTTCCCCCGTCATCACCAGGAAGTCGGGCGCAAGGGACAGCGCCAGTTCATCAATGATAGCAAAGTCTTTGATGCGCAGTTCTTGCAGCATAAAGGTTCCTCGTGTGTCAGACTATTGCGTGTATCGGGCCTTGTGTGTCACAGCCGGATATGGAACTGCCCCACTGCCGCGCTGGTCGCCGAAAAAATGAAGATGATAATGGCTATCGGGTTGTACAGCACAAACGGCAGCGCGCCGACAACGACCGCCGTGCCCACCACGATATCGGTATAACGCCCACGCCGCTTGCCGGTCAGCCGGAACACCGACCGCCCAATAATCCCGCCGACCGCCGACGAGATAAAAAACGCGATCATGATAATGAAGAAACCCCATCCCAGGCGCGATAGAAACGCAGCGGCAAAAAAGCTGATCACCGCGCTGACTCCGGCGGCGATCAGGTAATCCAACACCTGCGCATCGAAAAATTTGTCCTGCTGTTCGCGCACACATTCTTTGCAGCGGTAGCCGACCGGCGTGCGGACCGCGCAGCGAGTACACATCGGTCGCCCGCAACGGTTGCAGCGCAGCGTCGTCTCGACGTTGGCATGAACGGTGCAATACACCACTTCCTCCGCCTCAGGTAAATCAGGTGAGGGAGCGGTGCCGGTAATTGGTTCTGGTATGGTCATGGATTTTTAACTCGCACACTCAACACTGGCAGCATAACAAACCCTACGGCTGATTCTGACGCGATTCGGAAGGATCGCCCACCGTCTGATTGTTCGCTATCTGGTTATTCGCTGTTTGGTTGTTCGTTGAGGACCGCTGATTCCGCACCGGTATACGCGGTTCCAGGCGATCCAGCAGCGACCGGTAAAAATAATTGCGCCCGCGCAGTCTCAGAAATTTACTCACGCTGTCGCTGGCCCGCACCACGATCAGGTCAGCAGCCTCCAGGCTGGCAAGCAGTTCTCCGTCCACACTCAGGACCACCTCGGTCAGCGTGTGGGGCGTGATCACCACCTTTACCGTGACGCCCTGTGACAGCACCATCGGGCGATCCATGCTCAGGTGTGGCGCGACCGGCGCAACCAGAATGTTCGTCAACTGCGGTGGTAGAATGGGACCACCAACCGCCAGCGCGTAGGCCGTTGAGCCGGTCGGTGTGGCGATGATCAGCCCATCACAATGATAGGTGGTCGCCCAGTCGCCATCAATATACATTTCCAGATTGATCGCTTTGGCAATCGCGCCCCGGCTGACCACGATATCGTTTAGCGCTTCACTCTGGCCGAGCAGCAGGTCGCCGCGCCACACTTCGCAGCGGATCATCATCCGTTCTTCAATCCAATACTGCCCGGCCAGCAGTTTGTCCAGACTGCCGACCCATTCTTCCGGGCTGACTTCGGTGAGAAAGCCCAGATGCCCGGTATTGATACCCAGCACCGGCACATTTTCCGGCGCGCATACCCGCGCCGCGCGCAGCATGGCCCCGTCGCCACCAATGGCGATCACCAGATCAGACCCCGGCACTAATGGGCGCGCCAGCATAGCATCCCAGGTTGTGCGCATCCACGTCTTGATCCCGCGCGATTCAAGCCACTGAGTGATCTGTTCCGCCAGGGGCGCGGTTTTGGGACGCAGTGGGTGAGCCAAAATGCCAATACGCCGCACAGTATTCCCCAAATTCTGATCCATCGTGATCGGTCCACCCGCCATTATAGCCCGGTGTTATATGCCGTCAACATGCTGTCGATTTGCGCAATTCAAGTATAAGAACAAAAGTTCTAGGTAGCAAGTTTTGATCCAAAAAGAAAGACCAAACACTGGTTCGCGAAGTGTCTGGTCTAGGGGGAGCAACCGGATGGCTGTGGGGGGCATCAGCCATC
>JAFGTJ010000436.1 GCA_016934195.1 Anaerolineae bacterium
GCTGTGGGTGTATCTCGATGGCACCGGGGAAGGAATGCGACTCAGCACCAAATTCACGCTCGCGGAAACGCCAATGGGTCCGCAGGTGTGGGATTGGGTGGCGAGTACGTGGCTTCCTAACGCAGACCTCGTGTGGCAGGCATTTCCGGCAGAAGACGGTTACATCTATGAGGCAGCGCTGCCCTGGAGGTCGCTGCGTATCCGCAACAATGATGTTGCAGCCGGGCAGGTAATGGGTATCGAGGCCGGGCGCGGTCTGGGGGGCGATTCATTTCTTGATTTGACCGGGTCTGATCCCGATACCCCCGCGAATCTCGCCCAGTTGATCCTGGTCAATGAACTGAGCGATCTGGATGATCTCGGTGGCGCGGAAACGGTGCTTTCCAGCGCGGAATCGGCGGTAGCGCTCGGTGTGACGCTCGACGGCGGCGAACAGATGGTTTTGCCCGCGAATACAGCAGTGGATCGCCGTTATTTGTGGCTGGATCGCATTGTCGATGATCCGGTGATACTCGAAGCCGGTGAACACACAATGATTGTTACCTATGCAGGCAGCGACCCCAAACGCCGGATCAACGTAGATGGATTCCTGATCCAGCCGGTAATCGCGCTGCGCGTGTTCGAGGGACCGGATGGATCGCGGTTGACGTTAACCTACGATACGCGGACGGGCGAGACAACCATCACCGAGGAGTAAGCATTCATGCGCCCTGCGCTTGATGTATTTTGGGAATCCGCGCGCGATTGGTATAACGGCATGGTTGGACCGGCGACCATGAATGCAATCGGGTTCTTTTGCGAGTCTCACGGTTGTGCTGCTGCCGCCTGCTGCCCATTGCCATTTTTGCAACCAGTTTTATCCGGCTACTCGGCAACCGGGTTATGATCGAACGCCTGCGAGCCTGCGGCAAACTGCCCGGTGCATACCCTGCATCAGAAGAAGAGAATTTTTCAGGAGACGATAACTAATGACATTACCTGTCACTCTCACACGTTACGCGGAGAATCCGGTGTTGGTGCCTTCCATGCACAACGCCTGGGAATCGGATAATGTGTTTAACGCTGCCGTAATCCGTCACAATGGGTTGGTGTATATGCTCTACCGCGCCCAGGGGCGGGATCGCATATCGCGCATCGGCTGCGCGATCAGCACAGATGGGTATCACTTCAATCGTTTGGAAAACCCCGTATTTGTGCCGGGAAACGAATATGAGGCATTTGGTGTCGAAGACCCGCGCATTACCGAGATCGATGGTACGTTCTACATGTTTTACACCGCATATTCCATGCATGGCGTGCGGATTGCGTTAGCGCGCAGTCAAAATCTGATCGACTGGGAGCGCATGGGAATCGCGATTCCCGACGAGGACAACAAAGATGCGGTGCTGTTCCCCGGCAAAATCAACGGGCGCTATGTGATGTTTCATCGCCGTCCACCCGACATTTGGATCGCGTATTCGGATGATCTATTGCATTGGACCGATCACCAGATCGCCATGAGTCCACGCCCTGGCATGTGGGACGGTGTGCGCATCGGGGCTGGCGGCCCGCCGTTCAAGACCGAAGGGGGCTGGTTGAGCTTCTATCACGGCTATAACGAAGATCGGGTGTACTGTCTTGGACTCGCCCTGCACGATTTGGACGATCCGGTCAAGGTCATTAAACGTCAAGATGAGTTAATTCTATCACCGAGAGGTCCTTATGAAGAATGGGGGGATATTCCCAATGTGGTTTTTACCTGCGGGGGGATTGAGACAGAGGATGGTTACGATATTTACTATGGTGGAGGTGATCATGTGATGTGCGTGGCATCGGTTAGCAAAGCTGATATTCAGGTGTTTGTTCAGAGCTAAAACAATACCAGACATAGCACCACTGTTTCCAGTTTCCAGGAATGGTTTTGCTGCGTCTGCTGTACAGAAAGTGGACCAGAGGGACTACGCACTGTACTCCGTCGTGTCTTGCGTTTTTTGAAACGGAACAGACCCATTGCCGAAATTCGATGAACAGGTTAAGCTGCTCTGTGGTAGAAGGTTTGGTTGTCATACCGTGATTCTTCTACCATCGGGCGGTTAACGCTACTCGCGTCCCGCCCTTCTCGTTTGTCTAGAGTCAAGTTCATGAATATACCGCGTGACGTCCGCGTCCAGCGCGGCGGGATAAGCATACCCCAGACGTGCCGCGAGATCGGCTGCCAGCCGCCGGAACAGGGCCATCGTCGCCCGCAGCGCGCGCCAGCTATCCGCCGCGTCAAAATGCCCGAAACAACCTTCTAATAATTCGTCGTGCGATTCGGGATCGGTCCACTCCGGCAAAAATTTCCCGTCGTGCCACGTATCCCGCCCGTAAACGGCGCGGGCGTGCCATTCCAGCATCGTGAGCAGCGTTTGTTTCAACGCCCAATCACGGGTTTTGACATTCCACAGATTGCCGCGCGCGATCTGCCTGGCAGTGTTGGCGGCGTGATACCAGAAGGCGTCCACTACGGCGGCGAACTGGTCTGATGTGGGTGGTTCGGGGATGGGAATCTGGGCGGGCGGGTCCGGCAGACGCGCCGCCAATCCGTCCTTATCCACCAGGACGCGGTAGCCGCGCGCCAGCGTATCGCCTAATTCTCCGGTGTCTACCCTCCGGCGCAGCTTGTCCACCGTGAACAGGGCAAAATCCAGCTTCACGCCGCCCGCGTACAGCACCAAAAATTCCGGTTCGGGTGGCTCCCCGATCCAGTCGATGATCTTGACCCACACCGGCCCGAACTGCTCGACCCACGTAGGATCGCGCAGGTAATCACCCCAATTGGTGGTGTATACGATCAGGTCCAGATCGCTGTATATATCGGCTGGGTGGTCGCGCCGCGCATAGGAGCCGACCAGCAGTACGGCGCGGATATCGTCGCGTTCATCAGCCCAGTGGGTGATGTGCGGGATGAAATGGTCCATTGGTGTATAATGCCTCGTGTGAAAATAGTGACGCTGCCAGGAGTAATTGGACCACAAATTGTTGTTTTAGCATAGGAGACAACGCCCCATGCGAGCAGCCTTAATCGAAGCGCCGGACCGGGCGCGCGTCGTGGATGCGGAAAAACCCACCCCCGGCCCTGATGATATCCTGATCGCGGTGCGGGCGGCGGGCATCTGCGGAACCGATCTGCACATCTATCACGGCGAGTACGAAGCGACCTATCCCATTATCCCCGGCCACGAGTTTAGCGGAATCGTGGCTGCGGTCGGCGCGGGTGTGACCCGCTACCGGCCCGGCGACCGCGTGACCGCCGATCCGAATATCCCGTGCGGGCGCTGCCCGTTTTGCCAGCGCAACGAGCCAAACCAGTGCCAGAATCTCGCCGCCGTCGGCGTGACGCAAAACGGCGCGTTTGCCGAGTACGTGTTAGCGCCGGAAGGCAACGTTTTTCCGATTGGCGACCTGTCCTTCGCGGCGGCAGCGCTGGTCGAGCCGCTGGCGTGCGTGGTGTGGGGACTCAAGCAGGTGCGCGTCCAGCCCGGCGACTCGGTCGTGATCTTCGGCGCGGGACCGATGGGCTGTCTGGTCGCGCAGGCGGTACGGGGGGCGGGCGCGGCCCAGGTCGTCGTGACCGATATCGTGCCGGATCGCCTGGAACGCGCCGCCGACCTGGGCGCGACTCACACCGTCCTGACGGACGCCGATCAACCGGACCGGCTGCGGGCGCTGGCCCCGTTGGGCTATGACGTGGTGTGTGACGCCACCGGGATCGCGTCCGTGCTGCAAGACTCGTTCCAATATGCGCGCCCGCGCGGGCGAATCTGGGTCTTCGGCGTGGTGCCGCCCACCGAGCGCGTGAGCTTCGTGCCGTATGAGGTCTTCCGCCGCGACCTGAGCATCATCGGATCGTTTGCC
>JAFGTJ010000076.1 GCA_016934195.1 Anaerolineae bacterium
GCGCCCCTACGCGCCCAATTCGCCAACAACATCAATTCATTCGTGGACCCCGCTACAGGGGCGCATTAGAAATCGATCAGCGGCGCGACCCGGCGCGTGGTTTGTGCATCTAATCCCATACGTTGATGAACAAAAGGAGCACACGCGATGCCGCGTTTTGATACCCCCCTGCATACCAATGATCACAGTCTGGACCGTGTACTGGCGCACGGTCTGCCGGTTGCGCTGGTGTTGTGGAGCGGCGCGGGCCTGGAAACCGCCGTCGAGGGCGCGCTGCGCGACGTGGCGAAGACCGACGCCGGGCGCGTGCTGGTCGCCACGCTGGACGCCGACGATAATCCCACTGCCGCGCGCCGGTTCGCCGGGGCGCGCCCGACCCTGGTGACGTTCCGCGATGGGCAGCCGGTCACGCAGACCGCCGGGGTGACGGCGGACGCATTACGCCCCCACGTCGATTACCTGCTGGGGCGCGGGCCGGACCCGGCGGCGGCTTTTTCTGGCGACGCGGCACGCGCCGCTGCTGCGCAGGTCGATTCTGAGCCGGTCCCGGTATCGGATGCCACGTTCCGGCAGGTGGTGCTGGACAGCGATCTGCCGGTGCTGGTGGACCTGTGGGCACCCTGGTGTGGTCCGTGCCACATGATCGCGCCGGTCGTGGATCGCATTGCCGCTGATTATGCCGGGCGGCTGCGTGTTGCCAAGTTGAACGTCGATGAAAATCCACGCACTGCCGGGAACTATCAGGTACAAGGTATTCCAACGATGTTGATCTTCCGGGGTGGGCGGGTCGTGGACCGCATCGTAGGCGCGATCCCGGAACCGCTGCTGCGCGGCAAAGTGGACGCGGCGCTGCGCTCCGCCGCGCGGGGATAAATTCACAGCATCAACGGCAGATCGGGGTAGGTGTGTATAGCGCTGCGCCCTGATCCACCGATCAGATCGAAGGACTGAACGTCGCTTCGGCCCATCCCTGCACCTGCCGGGCCAGGATCAGGATCGCCTGGAGCGCGATACGCTGTTCATGCGTGATCTGGCCGGTCACGCCCGCGTGTATCAATTCACCGTAGCCGATCACGGGCGTAAACAGGGTTTTCAGGTCGTGCAGAATGGTCGAGCACGTCTGCGGGGATGGGGCCTCCCAGATCAGGTCCAGCATCAGGTCCACATGATCTTCGGCTCTGCGGCAGTTATCGGCGATGACGCTGACCAGTTCTTTCTGCTCGGCGTTCAGCGGGCCGGACGCGCCATCGAGCAGGTTCGCGGCGCATTCCTGCATCTGGTGAAGGTAAGAAAATGGTGGGTGAGTCATGGTGGTTGTCCCCTGGGATAGTGCCGCGATACCGGCGCATACAATGAATAAATGATAAAGCGGTTCATTTCAAATTGATATTATCATTATACAAAATTAATGATGCTGCCGTCTACCCATTGGGGGCGATTTCACGCAATTCGCAGTTTTTTCATAATGGCGGGGCAACAGGGCGCGTGCCGCCCGTGCGGAGTATCCCGCGCCCCGTCAACCGGTCCGCGCCACATTAGCCGTAAATGCGCGCCAGCAGGCGATCCATCAACGCCGGGAAGCGCCGCCCCAGCCACACAAAAACCCCATCAATCCAGCGGATCGTCATAAAACGCGGGTTGCGTTCCAGCGCGCGCGCGATACCGCCTGCCACCTGTTCCGGCGTCATGGTCGGCCAGCGGGACGCCACTTTTCCCGGTTGGCCCAACCGCCGCTCCGCAAACTCGGTGTGCGTTTGGCCCACCCACAGCACCGATACCTTGATCCGGTCCGGCTTGAGTTCGGTGCGCAGCGCCCGTCCCAACGCATCTACCGCCGCTTTGCTGGCCCCGTACACGCTGGCATAGGGCGGGGGGAGCGGTCCCACAATCGACGATATCAGCACGATATGCCCGCCGCCGCTGGCGCGCATGGCCGGGATCGCGGCGCGGACGCTGTGGATCACGCCGTCGATATTGGTCCGCAGCGTGTGCTCGATATCCGCCCACTCGGAATCGACCAGTGGCCCGCGATGGCCGATTCCCGCGTTGGCGATCAGCACGTCCAGCCGGTTGAATTCGGCCAGAGTCAGGGCGACGGCGCGCTGCATGGCGTCAGGATCGGTGACGTCGGCCTCTAATGGCAAAATCGCGCCGGGCAGATTGTTCTGTTCGGCTTCGGCGCGCAGCGCGTCCAGCCGGTCCACGCGCCGCCCGGTCGCCGCGACGTGATCGCCCATCGCCGCGAACAGCCGCGCCGCCGCCCGCCCGATCCCGGAGGTCGCGCCCGTGATCAGCAGCACGCGGGGATTTTCGGGAGGAATGAATTTTTTTTGGTACCAGTGCATGAGTATGCTCCTTGTGGTAGACTCCCCGCCGATTGTGGCAGCAAACGGGGATATGATCAACATGCAAATCCGGCGAGACCGCTCTCACCTGCGATTCGGACGCCTTGCACGCCGGGCACACCCGCTGTGGATCGGCGTGTGGGTGATCGTGATCGGCGCGATCCTGGCGGTGCTGTGGCGCTTCGACCGCGCGCAGGACTGGGTGCTGACTCAAATGGATGGTGCGCCGACCGTCACTCCCAACGCCGCAGCGCTCGCGGAACAGGGCGAACGCGCCTACCTCAACGGCGATCTCGCCAGCGCCATCGACTGGTACGGGCAGGCCGTCCGGCTGGACCCGCGCCAGGTCGGGATCGTATTTGAGTACGGGCGGATGCTCATTTATCAAAGCTACGCCGGGCGGTCGTATGAATTTCACGCGGGGGAGGCGCTCGCGTTGGCCGAGACGATGGTCACGAACGCGCCGGAGGACGTCCGATCCCATGCGTTGCTGTGTTGGGCACTGGTTGAAGCAGGCCGCACCCAGGAGGCGATCAGCGCCGGGCTGCGCGCCATTGAACTCGCGCCGGAGTTTGCCGAGGCCCGCGCCTACCTGTCGCTGGCCTACCAGCAGGCCGGGCGGTCGGACTTCATGCTTGAGCAGGCACAGCGCGCGGTAGACCTGAATCCCGACTCGGTGGATACACGGCGGGCGTTGGCATTGGCCTTGCAATCGCGCGGCGCAATCGAGGCGGCTATCCAGCAGTATGAAACGGCGATCCAGTTCCATCCCCGGCTGGACGCGCTCTATTTTGAACTGGCAGTGTCCTACAAAGGCCAGCAGAACTATGCAGCGGCTATCGCGGCGTATGACCGGGTACTGACCTTGGAACCGGACAATGTCAAGGCCTATACGCGGCTGTGCGATGTTCAGTATGCCGTCGGGGAATGGACCCGCGCCCAGGAAGCCTGCGAACAGGCGATCCTGCTCGATCCGGGCTACATCGACGCCTACCAGCAGTTGGGCAAAATCCAGTACAAGCGCCGCAACTTCGAGGGCGCGGCGGAATCGCTGGCGACTTGCGCGGAGTTGGAATCCGCGCAGGGTATCCCGTTGGCGGCGCGCGAGGTGGAATGTAATTACATTCGTGGGCTGGCCCTGGCCTACCTGGGCGACTGTGCGACGGCGTGGCCGCTCTTTAGCGACGCGCTGCTGATGGAGGCCAACGTGGACGAAACGCGCGCTATCATGGATGGCATGGCTCTCTGCGCGGAGCACGAAGACGCCTTTGATATGGCCGATATCCCCACGCTGGAACCGGTCCCCACCGTCCCGCCGGAGATTATTGAGGTGTATTAGCCTCACCCCTAAATCCCCTCTCCACTACGTAGAGAGGGGACTTAACTGCACTTCGACTCCCCCGCTCCATTTTGAATGGAGAGGGGGCCGGGGGGTGAGGCCGTTTTGGGAGGTCCCCACCCGTATTCTGATTTCAACCGACAAAGATACACTACCCGCTCAACCGTCGTAACCCGATATATAATAGTTGTAGAATTTTTGGTGTGTAATAAGGAGCCTGACATGCCACTCTTCGGGAAGTCGCCCAACATCAAAAAGTTGAAAGAGAACAAAGATATCCAGGGACTCATTGAAGCGCTTGAACACAAAGAGCCGCCTGTGAGCGCCGCCGCAGCGCAGGCGTTGGGAGATATCGGAGATAGGAGCGCGATAGAGCCGCTTATCGCCATGCTCCAGACGTCCGGGGAAAACCGCATGGCGGCGGCTGCCGGGGCGCTGCGCTCGTTGGGTGACGCCGCCGTCGATCCGCTGATTGCGGCGTTCACGGGTGCAGAACCGTCTGCCCAGGAACAGATCGCCCACATACTGGGCGAGATCGGCGCTGCCCGCGCCGTTGAAACGCTCATGACGGCGCTTGAAAAAACACGCCTGGAAACTCGCGAAAGGATTATTCCGGCGTTGGGTGCCATTGGTGATGCCCGCGCCATAGCACCATTGATCGGCATTTTTGAGGAATCGTTCGAGGGTAACTGGCAAACGACGGACAATGAGCGCCTGCGGACCCTCGCGACCGGCGCGCTGGCTTCATTTGGGGACGCTGCCATCAATCCGCTGGTGGCCCTGCTCAAAAATATGAGGCCGGTATCTTTGCAAACCGCCCTGGCGCTGGATCAGATGGGCTGGAAACCCGATTCCGATGAAAACGCCGCCTGGTACTATGCAGCAAAACAGGCATGGGGCCGGTGCCCCGTCCAGCCGTTTATCGCCGCGCTGAAGGATTCATCTTCCAGTGCAGCGAGTCGTGTCACGGCGGCTGAGGCTTTGGGGCGAAGCGGCAGCGATGAGGCGATAGAACCGCTGCGGGCGGCCCTGAACGATGCCGACAGCCGGGTACGGCTTGAAGCGAAGGCGGCGCTCTACAAACTGGAATCCGGCGCACAAAAGCCACAGCCGCCTAAAAAAGTCTCATTGGACAAAGACCGCATCTACCAGTTGATCCAGCAGGAAACATTGTCCGGCTCAACCATTTATGCAATGGCGATCCTGATGGAACACGCCGCCGCCCACCCATTGACCGGCGAACCGGTCAGCCCGCCGCCGGATGAGCAGCTTGCCGAGATGCTGGTGAGCGGCTTCAAAAATGACGGGTTCATCCCGGCCCATATCCAGTTGACTCCCGGCACCCGGATCGTCACGCGGATTTTTCCAGGAGTGGTATCCGCCGCAAAAGCCAACCAGCAGGCCGCCGAACTCCTGGCGGCAGAGTCCGTTCACGCCGGGGCGGGGGATTTTTCGGCTATGGCATTCCGAACCGACATCCCCGCAGTAGGGCGCGTTGTCGTGGGGGTGCTGGTGCAATAGGCTCACCCCAACGCATCCAAATCCACCGCTGCCAGCGACGCGCGGGCGCGGGCGATGACGTTTACCGGCAAACCGGCCTGCTGCATTCCCAGGACCACGCCGCCGATCACCGGGCGGGCTTCCAGCCGGACCAGTTGCGCGCGCGGCGCGGCGGCTAACAGGTGGTCGCGCAGCGGGTCGATCAGCAGCGGCCCGCCTTTGTACAGGCTTCCCGCCAATACCACCTCGAAGGTATCGTTCTGCAAATCCAACCGGCGGCAGACGGCTATCGCCTGTTCCGCCAACATCCGGCCCGCTCGCGCGATCACGTCCCGCGCCACCGGGTCGCCCGCCTCCGCGACCTGGAACACCAGCGGCGCGGTTTCGGCGTCCAGGTGATAGCGGCGCAGCGTCAGCCCTTCGATCAGATCGTCAGCATCGCGCGCCCCGATACGATCCGCGAATGCCGCCGTGAGCGCCGTTGCCGGGCCGAGTCCCGACCACGCCATGCCGACCGCCCGCACCGCCAGGTACATCAATTCGTGCGCGCCCGCGCCTTCGCCCATCCACAGCCCGAAGCCGGTGACGTGCGCGGCGCGGTGATCCCGGTCCCAGCCCCAACAGTTGCAGCCCGTGCCCGCGATCAGGCCGATGCCCCAGCCCTCGGACGCCCCGGCCAGCATCCCGATCACGGCGTCGTTGACCAGTCCGACCGGGCAGCGCAGGCCCAACGGCTCTATCGTGGCGACGTGATCGGGGCGCTGCGAATCCCAGTCGTAATCGGAAATGCCGAACCCGGCCCCGGCGATCTGGTCCGGCGCGATCCCGGCCATTCTGCACGCCGCCGTAACGATCTGGTCCAGGGTGCGGCGCTGGCGGCTGTAATCGTCGCCGATGCGCTTACCCGGTCCGGCCAACCCGAATCCGAGCACGCGCCCGGCCTCGTCCGTGATCAGCGCGTGGCTTTTGGTCGCGCCGATGTCAATGCCCAGGAAGTACATACCGGTGTCTCGTTTCTGTGTGTCATGGGTTGTTGGTGATGAGTGATTGGTTGTTCGTTTTTAGTTTTGGGTCAATCCTACCGGAATTGGAGCACGATCCGGCCCGCCGCGCAAGGGGAAATTTTCCCCACGTCCGCCTGTAACCTATCGCCCCGGCAAACGTACAAGACTCTGAGCATATGCACACCATATTTTCGCTCAAAGGAGCCTTGTTATGTATTCCCAATATGCCGAGACGGTCGAGCGCATCCGGGTATGGTGCGAACGCGACGACAACATCACGGGCGCGGTGATCATCGGGTCCCAGGCGCGTGATGAACTGGCCGCCGATCAGTGGTCGGACC
>JAFGTJ010000437.1 GCA_016934195.1 Anaerolineae bacterium
GATAGCTTGATAGACCCCGGCGCGTGGCAACAGCACATTCGCAACCTGAAGGGCACCTTGTCCCAGGTTTGTTTCTTGCTGCAAAAATACGTTCCCACCTGTATCAGCGAGTTGGAGCCGGAGAGAGGTAGGTGCGCCCGGTGCCAGTGGTTCGACTCGGATAGTGACTTGCTCGCCTGCTGACGCATCGAATAACCAGTGATGCTGCGCGCTATTGGCACCGAGTTGGGCAATACGCCCATTGATCAGTATTCCCCCACTGTATGTCGTTGTATTTGCCGCTTGTTCAAGATTAAGGTGAAGCGCAAACACTCCTCCAGGGCTGCTTCTCGTTCCGGTATGTTGCACTGCCAGACGATAAATCCCATCACCCGGTATGCGAATATTCTCCAGAAGCCCATCGCTTTCCGCTAACACTCCCCCGGTAGTATCGAGCAGCTTCAGGGTGAGCGGCCAATCTCCCTGGGTAATGGCGGCGCTGGCCCGGATAATGTCCCCGGTGTGCCCATAAAATACGAAATAAGCAGTTTCTTCCGGTTGGTGTAACACACCCGATTGCGTATCGCCATACGCGATCACCTCGCCGAGCAGCACATCTGGCAGGCGTTCATTGATACCGGAAAACGTCTCGGCCCATAACAAGTACCGTCCTCCATTGATCGACCGGATCACGACATAATGCAGTCCGCCCGTGGAAAAACGATAGGTCAAGTGTGCGGTGCTGCCTTCGGGCCGAAGTTGTTCGGCTATCACACGACCTGCTCTGTCAAGCAGCGTAATGTCAGGAATGCTGCCATTCCCAAACGGCATCACCGAAATACTCCACATCTGGCTTGCCACCGCATCGAGTGACCATACCTGATACAGTTGATCCGGTGCGATCTCGCCACGAATAAGTGTATTGGTTTCAAGTGAGGAGGCTGATCCCATCGCCTGATCACCAGGCAAAATGTGTGGCGTAATAAGATCGGTGAGCACCACGCGCTGTGTTGGCGACGGCGCGGCAGTATCAACAACAAATAATTCCGGCACAGCAGAATCGAGGGGATTTGTTGTGAGGCGCATACCGGCATCTTCGGCAAACGGCACCGCGATATCAGCGGCAATCGTATAGGTGGTTGGCAGCCCTTCAACTATCAGTGTGTAAAGGCCACTTTCAACCAGGGGAATCCCGACGGTTTTCAGTGTCGTTACCGGTATGATTTCCTGGTTGTCCGGTCCGATAACGTGGATCGAGGGGGGCACCGCACCACGTAGAACAATCACGTCCAGACTCAGAAAGGTATTAGCCACGCCGCGTAACTGCCATACATCACGCGGCTGGCTGGACGTTAACACACCTTTGGCCGGGGTGTTAAGCGCCAATAAGTTCCCCTCTACCGGTGCGCCCCACAACGTATAAGCGTTGGCCGTTTGTCCGGTGGGATCAAATACCAGGAGCTGGTAACGGCCAGCATGAGGTAGCTTTACCTGGATAGATGCTATATTGGTCAACTGGTCTGATGTCGCTGTTTCCATCCAGTGCCCACCTGGAGACAGGATCACCAGGGCTAACGGAGCGCTGCCGTTAACTTGCTCTGCCTGGAACATCCATACTTGCGAGTCCGTCACATCAAGACTCCATATATGGCTTTCCCCAGGAGCCAACTCGCGGGAAACGGTGTGAGCGATTCCTCCTTCAAGTATTCCCAGATCATCAGGCAGTGAGTGTTGTTCAAATGCCCGCTTTGCCATGCCGGTACGCCTGACACCAATTTCGTATCCCCCAGCAGCGGTGACGGGGTCAATTACAATTTCATAAATTCCATTGGCAACAAGGCCCAATGGTTGTGCCAGATCGGTCTGGACGGCACGTTGTACGATCTGTGAACCATCCGGTGCGAACATCTGGATGAGACCACCCTGAGCCGGACCAAACGGCTTTAAGGCAAATTCAACCTGATCCCCTGCCTGTCCTGCAAAATGCCAATGTGTTACGACTTCGTGAATCTCGCGTGATTGACCGTACAATAATGGCTCAGAGGCGTTTGTTGCTGTGTTGAGTCTATCGACCTGTAACGCAAAATCCAGCGGAGCATTCTCCTGTAACCCGGCTGATGCGATCTCAATCCAAACCGTCGATTGGCCAGATGCGGCTACGCTGACCCGCAGTGGCGCGATCCCCAAAAAAGTTCCTAAAAGTGCCCGTTGTGGTGTCATAACGGTCAGCGTACTGATGTGCAGTGGATCGAGCAGATCAAGTCCCAATGATAATATGCCACCTGCCTCAACTTCGTACATTGCTGACGGCGCATCAGCGGTGAGGCGGCCCCGCATTTCTGTTCCCAGGGCTAATCCTGCCGGGACAGGTTGGCCGGTATCCGTTCCCGCGCGACGTAAAGAAAGCAGCAGATCATAATTTCCCTGACTGCTGCCCGTTTCACCATAATTGCTCCCAGCACGGCGCGCCGTGATCGAGTACGTGCCGCTAACCGGCAGCGTCACAGCATATAGTGCCGCATCCTGACCAGCGCCCCCTGTATTGGTTTCGATTAACAGCGTCCCGTTCGGTGTTGACAGGGTGAGAAATGTATCCAGATCGCCAGATGTGGCCGTCATAAGGACGTCGATCACATCGCCTTGCGTACCTCGGAACGACCAGAATTCGCGGAATACAGTGTCTGTAATGGTTCCGCTGACGGTTCGTCCATAGGCCAACATTCCAGTGTTGCCCGTTGTGGGTTGACCTGCCTCTTGCAGCTCAAGGGTTAGCGCGTAGGTGCCCGTTGTGTCTGCATGGCCGCTGATGGTGACAGTATGCTCACCGGATACCCGTAAGCTGGTGGTGAATTTTACAACTGGCGGGCCTTGTTCCGGCCATTCCAGGCTGATGATTAATTCATTGTCGGGGCCAGCGAGTGACACGGCAGGGATCAAATTGCCACCAGTTCGTGCTACTTCAACAGTGATGACGTCACCGCTGACACCGTCAAAATACCAGGAGGCTGTTTCTCCTGCGGCAGCGATTTCCCCTTGTGCAGTATTGCCGTAGTTGGTGCGATCTCCCTGGGCCGCGACGAATAATCCCGTAGAGGTCAACGCAGCCACCACCAACACTAGCACAAATCGCATAATAGTTTGTTTTTGCATTGTATCTCCAACGAAACGATTGGAAATCGGTTAGTCTCACCCATTATAATGCACATCGAGTAGAAATACCGCTTGCACCCCTCCGTAGTCCGGCTATAATGCGATTATGAGGCCGAGCAACTCGACCGAACGGAGGATAGGGTATTATGAGCAAGTTCCAAAGAAAATTGAACCGGGCTTCAAAGCTGGTAAACCAGGACAAACCACAAGAAGCATTAGAAATCGTCCGTCCCATTTTAGAAGAGGAGCCGGATAATGCGTTGGCCTGGTGGATACTGGCCTATGCGGTTGATGATCCAAAACAAGCGCATCGCGCGCTGACTAAAGTGTTGGAAATTGATCCAAACTTTGAACATGCGGAAAAAACACGCGAGATGCTTGCTGCGCTCAACGAAGAGTTTCCTGATCTGGCGCGGCAAGGCGACAGCCTGTCGTTTTTTCCCGATCCATTCTCTGACGGCTTATTCGAAGATGCGGCTGAACCAGCAACCGCCATCGCAGCAGCACCAGCAGCCGATAGTGGCTTTTTTGAAGATGATGACAATTTCGCCGACTTTTTCACGGCGACAGAAGAAGAACCGGACCTCATGTCCGCTCACGATATGTTTGCCGATCAGAGCGTATTTGAGGGGCCGGAAACAGGCGAGATGGCGTTTCTTTTGGAAGATGAGTCGGAAACGCCTGATATATCTGACGAGCCTTCTTTTCTGGCAGCGATTGAGTCTGCCGCATCGACAGCGCCAACAAAGCGGAAAGACCCCCTGGCTTTTCTGGCAACTGAGGATATGTCCGATAATGAACTGGCAAGTCTGGAAGAGAAGGTTGGACGGCAGCGCCAACCAGAGGACAAACGCCGCCGGATGGTATTGGTTGGCCTGGGCGTGATCTTACTGGCGGTTGTAGTGATAGCCGTCCTGCTCGGACTATCCGGCGAGTCTCAGGGAAACGATCCCGGCGAACTCAAGATTGTTGAGGCCGAAGCTGATCAGGTTGCATTGATAAACGACACGGTGCAGAGTTCCGTGTTAGGCAGCGAACGACATGCGGTGCTGGCTGAAAGCGCGCTGGGCAACACATTATTCGTCGAAGTGTGCGATCAACCCGGCCCGGCGCTTCCCTCAACAATTGCTCAGGGCATGGAATTAGTGGCAAACCAGGGGGCTTTTCTATCAGGCTCTGTGGCGGCAGTGGGGGTATCCATCGATCTATGCGATGACGGCGCTCGTGACTCGTTATACCGGGCCTTTGTATCCCTGGATGATGTCCGGCGTTATCTGGCGGGTGATTTTGGTTCTGGGAACGACGCTTTAGCACGTTTTCAGACTGTGTGGCAGTCGCCATAACAATCAGAGCCGGGTGTTGTCAGGTATTTTTCTGGCTTCCCTTGTCTCCTTAGCTACCAGGATGATTATAGGGAAGCCAGAGTGTAAATTTACTGCCCTGTCCCGGTTCGCTTTCAACTCGCAGATCGCCGCCATGTCCCTGGACAATACCGTAGCTCACCGACAATCCCAGCCCGACTCCTTCCCCCTTTGTAGTGTAAAATGGCTCGAAGATGCGTTCAAGAGTCTGACTGTCCATACCAATCCCGGTATCGGCTACAATGAGAGAAACGCCTTTTTCCTCGGCGATCATTTCCACACTCACCGTGCCACCATCCGGCATGGCTTCTAGGGCATTCAACATCAAGTTGAGGGCAACCTGTTTCAATTGAGTGGCATTCCCCGTGATAGGTTGAATAGGCTGTAAAGCGGCTTGTATGGTGACGCCGCCACGCTCTAACTGTTTACTTGCCAGATTAATCACTTCCTGGATTAACGCTCGGAAATCAACAATCTCTAACATACTGCTGGGAACCGGGCGCGCAAAGTCTAGCAGGCGCGATACGATAGTTTTGATCCGCTGTACCTCCCCTTCGGCCAAATGCAGACCTTCTACATCCACTTCCTGGCCGGTTTCAATTTCTTCAATCGCCACTTCAAGACAGCCCAGGATCGGCTGTAGGGGATTGTTTACCTCATGGGCAATACCTGCCGCCATGCGTCCCAATGCAGCCAGTTTCTCCGTCTGGATTAGCTGCGCTTGCGCTTCCTGAAGTTGCTGTGTACGCTCGTTAACCATTTGTTCCAGATTCTGAGCGTAACTTTGCAAGGCGGCGTGAAGCTGCGCATTGCGGACCGCGAGCGCGGCTTGTTCCCCAATAGATCGCAGCATCCGCAGTGAATTTTCGTTAAAATATCCGGTATCTGTGTGCGCAACAGTGAGCACACCCAAAAGTCGCCCGTGATGCTTCAAAGGCGCTCCGGCGGCGGAATGCAGCCCTTGTTCGCGCAGGTGAGGAGGGGGCGAGCTTCCATTATCGTTTCCGGCAAGCAGCACCGGCGCGCTCGAATGAAAAGTCTGGCTGACAACACTATCCCTCTGCCTTAACATGGCAGCGGCTTCTTCTACCGAACGGTTTCCCGGTGCCGTATCAAGGTACAGAACAGGTTTCTGGTCTTCATCAAAGAGGTATAATGCAGCGTGCGAGGCATTTAATTCCTGTTGCGCAATGAGCACGATTAACTCGGTTAACTCTTGCAGTCCTAGCCGTTGGTTGAGTTCACCGCCAATACGAACCAGCGCTTCTAACTCTTCGCTGCGGCGTTCGAGGCGTTCTTCCAACTGCCGTGCGCGAATTTTACTATGGACACGCGCCAGTAGTTCGTGATAATTGTAAGGCTTGCGCACATAATCAACGGCACCAATTTCAAAACCGTGTGCTACATCGGTTGGTTCGCGCGCTGCTGCTGTCACGAAAATAACGGGAATACGCCGGGTGCTGGCATCTGCGCGCAGTTGCTCGGTGACTTCAAAGCCATTCATCCGGGGCATTTGCACGTCCATCAGGATTAGATCGGGATGCAGTGCGCGTATTTTTTCCAGCGCTGTCACACCATCGCGCGCGCTCTCGACTACAAAACCATCCCGTTCTAAAATGCGTGTTAACAGGATGACTGCATTCCGTTCATCATCGGCTACAAGCACCAGGGGATTCTGCTCTGGCATGGTTACTCTCCTTTTGCGGCTGTGATGCTTACATATGATAATGTTAAACTTCTATTCGGGGTAGTTCCGAGGGCAAGAAGGATGGGATTTCCATGAAACCAGGGCTTACTACCAAACAGCGCTGGCTTGACGCCATCGCGCGCGGTGTGCTGACCGGGGCGGCGCTCAGCGTTGCCTTTCTGATCGGATTTGTTGTGCGTGGTCATTTTCAGGTCACCGCCCAAGAACATGACAATTCCCAGTTCCCGCTTTTGCAGGAGGTCGGCGGTTTACTCGAAGCACATTATTTGCGCGAGCTGCCGCCGGAGCGTGAACTGGAATACGCTGCTATACGGGGCTACCTGGGTGCGCTGTCGGACCCGTATACATTCTTTATCGATCCCCCGGTGACACAAAACGAGTCTGAAGTATTGGCGGGACAATACGGCGGCATTGGGGTCCAGGTCCGGCATAATGAACAAGGGTTGTTTGTCCTGTACCCGTTTCGAGATGGTCCGGCAGCCGCAGCGGGCATTCGGGACGGCGATATTTTGCTAACCATTGATGACCAGTCGCTTAATCCTGCCGAGCGACCTGATGTAGTAGACAGAATGCTGCGGGGTGAAGTAGGCGATGGGCGTGGTGTAACCATCGCGGTTCAGACTCCTGATGATTCCAGTGAACCACGCGAGTATTTCATTGAATTCCAGGTTGTTATGGTGCCGTCAGTCGTGTGGCGACCTTTGGACGAAGACCCGTCTTTGGGATACATTCAAATCATTCGTTTTACCAGCCGCACCCCGGACGAACTACGAACAGCATTAGATGATCTGAATGAAACGGGTGTTACGGCGTTGGTGCTCGATATGCGCGGCAATGCGGGCGGATTGCTGCAAGAATCGGTCGAAGTCGCCTCAGAATTCCTGGACGGCGTAGTTGTGTTCTATGAAAAACAACGCAGCGGCGAGACAGAAACCGTTGCAACTACTGGTGGAACAGGGTTGGACAAGCCGTTGGTTGTCCTGGTCGATCAGGGAACAGCCAGCGCTGCTGAACTGGTCGCTGGAGCAATTCGGGACCAGGGCCGGGGAATTCTGATCGGCCAACAAACCTACGGCAAGGGTTCGGTGCAGCTTATTTTCCGGTTGTCTGATGATTCATCCATTCACATCACGTCTGCCGAATGGTATACACCTGCCCGAACGGTTCTCGACGGCAACGGCCTGACTCCCGATATCAGCATGATTCCGGCTGAAGATGGCCGGGATGTTGAACTTGGTGAAGCGATTCGCTATTTGCATCAGATCACAGATTAAGGCACCCGTCTTATGGATACGATAGAGACACCCGCTGCTCGCCCCTCCAACCCGGAATTGGCTAATTCGCTGTTTGCTGTGCGCGTGCTGGTTATATTAGTGCTCACGGCGGCTGTTGCTTTTATGCTCGGTGTCTTTTACGCGCATAGCACAAATTCGCCTCACGACGATTCGGATTTTGACGTGTTTTGGCGTAGTTGGGACATCCTGGAAGACGATTACTACTTTGATCTGCCAGAAGACAAAGAACTGGTTTATGGCGCAATCCAGGGATTGCTGTCCACTACCGGGGACCGCTATACGTTCTTTGTGCCACCTGTTGTCGCTGAGTATGATCGCCAGCAAACGGCAGGTGAATTTGGTGGTATCGGCGCATATGTCAGCCAGAATCAGGCCGGACAACTCGTGATCAGCAATCCTTTTTCCGGTCTGCCAGCAGATGAGGCCGGATTGAAGCCCGGTGACATAGTTTTGACTGTTGATAATGTGTCAATTGAGGGTTGGACGTTAGAGGATGCTGTCCTTTTGCTGCGCGGAGAAATTGGCACATCTGTCTTGTTATCAGTCTATCGTCCCGCCGATGATACCCGGTTTGAGGTGGCAATTACGCGAGCGCGCGTTGAACTTCCGACGGCATCAACCGACCGGTTTGGCGACATCGGTTATGTGCGCCTGTTCAGTTTTAACGGAAAAGCAACGGAAACCCTGGAACGCGAGATCGGCGAAATGCTGGATGACGGTATCAAGAGCCTGATTCTGGACCTGCGCGGGAATCCTGGGGGGTTGCTCGACCAGGCAGTGGAAGTGAGCGATTTGTTTCTGGATGAGGGAATCGTCGTCACGCAGCGCACTCGCAGCGGGGATGAAATTGTATACCGGTCTGAGAACGGTCAGCTTGCAGAAGATATCCCCGTGGTGATATTGATGGATAACGGCAGCGCGAGTGCATCCGAAGTCGTGGCCGGGGCATTGCAGGACCGGGATCGTGCCGTCATCATTGGACAAACCAGCTACGGTAAAGGGTCGGTCCAACATGTCCATGATTTAAATGACGAGTCGCAGCTTCACGTTACGACGGCGCTGTGGTTCACGCCCAACGAGACGCCAATAGAAGGTCAGGGACTGGAACCGGATATTCGGGTGGATGAACCAGAAGAACCAGATAGTGACCAAGACCTCTACCTTGAAGCGGCGTTGGCCTATTTTGAAACGGAGCAATAGCGTGGAATCAGGTCGAAAAATTGTCTCAACCAACCGCAAAGCGCGGCATGACTACGAACTGCTGGACTCCTACGAGGCCGGATTGGTATTGGTTGGTTCGGAGATAAAGTCAATTCGCGCCGGACATGTCAATTTACGCGAGGGGTACGTGCAGGCGCGTGATGGAGAATTGTGGCTGTTGAATACGCACATTGCCACCTATGATCAGGCGGGCCAGTTTGGTCATGATCCACTGCGTCCGCGTAAGTTGCTGCTGCATCGCCGGGAAATTGATCGTATTATGTCCCGTGTGCAGGAAAAAGGGCTTACTATCGTCCCAACAGTAATGTATCTCACGCGCGGGCGGGCGAAAGTCGAGATCGCACTGGCGCGTGGCAAGCGCCAGTACGATAAGCGGCACACGTTACAAAAGCGTGACAGTGATCGCCAGATTGAGCGCTCCTTGCGTGATCGCTGATCGTGGGACTATAAACCTATGCCGCCGGACCGCTGGCCGAACTCGATCCGCCAGATCAACGACTTACCCCAGGAAGACAAGCACGCTGTTTACAGCACATTGCTGCCTGATATATTTCAGGACACGCGCGCGGTTGATATTCGTTGTCCGGGTGGGAGCGGTTCGGTTGAAATAACAGTCTATCATGTACCTGATGCTCCTGACCCGGCTTTATACCTTCAAATGGGCGATTCGTTTACCTCGCAGCTCGTCGTTCTGATGGTTATTGTCAATGATCCCGATTCGCCCCGCTTTGACATCGACAGGGACGAATCGGGCCATCCAACCCAGTTAGGAACGGCCAGTCGCAATATGGCCGAAGAAATTCGCGCAATGCAGGCCGGGTTAGGACCGGGCCAAATTCGCCGGGGACTGCGTATTTTTCGCGCCGCGTTACCGGCATTTGACACCTTTGTTGCCAATATGGGTCACGATTTGTACTTTGTTGAGCCGTTGTTCTACCACAATGCCATCACATTTGAACGCTACGGGCTGACTTATATGCGGGGATTGTCTAAAATGCGCGCAATTCATATCGATTTTCAACCCGGCGGCAAGCTGCGCGCCCGGTTGACAGGCGAGAATCCGTTCCGCCAGCCGGATGCGTGGCAAACGGTAGTAGGACGGTCATGGGCTATCCATGACGGCATTCTGGGCGAACCATTTTCCGGTGTTCAAATGTATAAACAGGTTCATAAACACGCGGCGGTTGACACGTTTCCCGATGCTCGCTGGTGATCATCCCTCGTAATATATTCAGAATAGATCGAAATATTTGCCATTTCTAATGACGCTGATTATCATGGTGGTTAGGATACAGATATTTACCTAAATCACCCTATGTCCTCACACCGCCCTAAGCTTTTGGAACAAGATGTGCTTCAGGCGCTCAAGGCCATGCGAACCTTTAGCAACCTGGGCGATCACCCTCTTAAATTCTTTGTGGGTGTTCAGATGCGCCTGGAATCACCGTATGCACTGGCAGGCGAAGTGGCCGTCAACGTAGCCGTGTTCGATCACCTGCTTGAAGCGATCCTCACCGAACTCGGACGGCTGCGTCAGGTGCATAGTCTTCCCGTCTCAGATCGTCAGTGTAACAACCAGTTTCTTGCCGCTGATTTTCGATCAGGTAGTGACGAACTGAAGGCGTGGAGTATGTTATACCACCGCTATGTATGCACCGCGCACGATTTGTCAATAGATGATATTGCAGGCGAGGTTCATGAGGCACCACGCAATATCACGCGCCATCACGCGCGCGGCGTAACCTGTCTGACCCGGTTTCTGGTTCAACAGGAAGAACAGGCTCGTCAACAAGACCGTCAGCGGCGGCTGCGGCAGACACTGCCACCCGAGCCTGTCTATCTGGTTGAAACCGAATCGGTGCTAGAGATGGCGCAGCACCTTCTCCTGCAATCTGAAGTTCCACGACATCTGGTGTTACATGGTCCGGCAGGAGTTGGTAAAACAACGTTGGCCCACACACTGGCCCGTCATCTGATCGATACAGATGAGCGGTTTCAGGATTGCTTGTGGCTTGAAGCCGACAAACTACCGGCTGCCCCTGATGCGTTGGCAGGGGAAGTTGCGGCATCTCTAGAACTGCCTCTTGAACGTGCGCCAGCGGGACAAAGTGTGCGGGCTTATCTTTTTCGTTATTCCACCCTGATCGTGTTGGATGGGGCTGACAGACTGCTGGATGATGAAGCGCTGACTGAGCGGGCGTTATGGTTATTGGAATCGGCTTATGTTGTGATCACCAGTCGTACACTTCCACGGGATCGTTTTTGGTTTACTCCATTTACATTGCCCGGTTTGACTTCCCATGAAATGCTCAGAATGGTCGATGCGCTGGCCGCTTCCCGGTTTTCTAACCGTTCGGATATTGTAGATACTGTTAAAGAGGGGTTTGACACGATCTGGACGACAATTGGTGGCAATCCCGGCGCGTTGGATCGCATGATGGTTGCCTTGCGTCATTTGCCGTCTGAGCGTGCCTTAACTGTCAGTATTGAGACATTGTACGGCGAGGTGTGGGAGAGTCTTTCGACCAATCAGCGGCGAGTCTGGTTGGTTGCGCTGTTGTTTCCGCACTATAGAATGCCTTATGAGGCGCTCTGCACACTGACCGGTTTGGCCCCGGATATGATTGATCAGGTGCTTGGCGAATTGGTTCACTCTGCGCTGCTGACGGCAAAGCACGAGGAACAGACAGTACAGTATACGCTGGATCAACTCGCTGCTGCTTTCCTGATTGAGCAAACCCGCCAGGGATTATTGGCTGTTACGGCGCGTGAATCGGCCAGTGATTTTTTGCGGTGTGCGTTGCGGCGGCGCGCGCGCCATATTGTTCATGAACCCCAGGCCGGTGCACTGGCTTTATCATTGCTCCGGTTGGCTCAGCAAATGGCTCTCCCAACGACCGAGCGCTGGCAGTTTATGCACGATCTCTCGGTACAAATAACGGACGCGAATCTGTGGCAGTCCTGGCTGGCGCAGCTTGACGCGCTTCAACATGAGGAACACTCTCCCGAACAACAATTCTGGCTGGATCGCGCGCTTGGTGTGGCGCTGCGCTGGACAGGTCAGTTAACTCAAGCCGTAGCTCCTCTGGGCCGGGCGCTAACGGCAGCACCCACTAACAGCATAGAGCGCGCCGACGTCCTGGTTGAGCTGTCGGTCGTGTACCGCTACCAGGGCCGTTATGAGGACGCTCTCCGGCATTCAACGGCAGCATTTGACATCTACCGGCGCTTTGAAACTTCCGTTAGTATTGGGCGGTGCATCCACGAACTCGCCCAGGTCGCGTTGGAAATGGAGAACTTCAATCAGGCCCTGGAATGGCTGCAACAGTTGGAAGATTGGTCAGCGCGGACCTGGAACATTGCCAGCCAAGTTTATTTAGGTCTGGAACAGCCTGAACAGGCATTCCAGGCGGCGCAGCGGGCTATTGATATGTTGCCGGTCCTGCATCCTCACCAGGGACGCGCTGTGAGTACATTAGCGCACACTTACGACGCTTTGGGCGAAGCCGAACAAGCGGTAAGCTGGCTATTGACCGCTGTTGATCTGCTGGAGCGCGATAAAGACATTATTGGACACGCTCGCGCCTCGAATAATCTGGCGGTCGCTTATCTCAATCACCCTGAAACTGAGTATGTGCTGCCCAAACGGGAAATCGAACAACTTTTGGTGCAAACGCTTCAAGTCCAGGAGCACATCGGGGATGAGGTAGGCCGGTCCGTGACATGGCAAAATCTGATTTTGCTGCGATCAGCGGGTCAAGGTCGCGCATCGCCGCCACCAATGCCATAGTATGTTGATTTGTATGCGATGGCTATGGTACTATTACGAATGATGCCGCCATAGCTCAGGGGATAGAGCGCCAGTCTTCGGAACTGGGCGTCGTGGGTTCGAATCCTACTGGCGGCACAGGGCGAGCTTGCGTGACTGAACGTAAGCTCGTATATTTTCCCAGTTGCCCCACCGTGTGATACAATCCAACATGATCGGGATTTGGGATAGAACGACATCAACGGATGCTAGACCCAACGTTTAATCAACTTCCACCGTTGCAAGGTTGTTTGTATTGCCATGCTGAGGGCACAACAAACCTTGCGGAACCTCGCAAAGTATTAGGTTTTGGGAGCAATTATCCGGTGCTCACATGCACCCAGTGCGGGACGGTTGCATGGTTAGATGTGTCCGTTTCCAATCCAGACCAATGGCACATTCGATACCGCCGTGTCAATCGGGATTCGAGTTATTACTATGTGGCCGTTCATTTTGGCAGGGGAGATTGGCTTTCCGCACAACAGGCACTTGAGATCAGCACCAACGGGTACGCGCAGCGACAGCGCGTGATCCAGGTTCAGGCGAGCAACTTGACCTGGTTACACCCGTCTCCACTGCGCCCGCCGCCGCCATTAATGAAGCCGGACGAAAAAGTATACCTGTCGCTTAAAGGCGTAACGCTTCAAGATGCGCCCCCTCCTGGTTTTTGGGTGCGCGCCGATCAAGGTGATGTACAGGATTCCGGCAAATTTTATGTAACAGATCAACGATTGCATTTGCTCGGCCAGCGCCGCGATTGGTCACACGGTCTCGACAAGATCGCGCGCGTGGGGTATGACCGCCAGTCGTGGACAATAGTGCTTCAGACATCCGATCAGGTGCAGCAGTATCGCGGTCTGAACGCACAGGACCAATTAGATGCTCAACTGGTCGCCATGATTGTAGAGGCCCTGTGGCTTTCGAAGTAGTTCGGAAATCTCAAAAATTCTTTGATGCAAAAACTTGACAACTGTATATAAGTTTTTTATACTGTTTGCAGTGGTCCATAATTGGACATCCCACCACCCCACCCGCTAGAGCGTCGCGTCTCCCCACACGCGACGCTCGTCCTTTTTCTGATATGTCTCTGATTTTGCCCAATTTAGATCGCCTGTGCTATTCGGGGTGCCTGACGCACAGTTTCAAGGTGAATGGAGCGAAGAGGCGAATATTAAGAGCGTATCTGTTTGCAATCGTCGCGGACTGCCGGTTGCCGCAACGAACTTTCAACACAAAGCGGTTTCGTTCTGACAATCCTGCTTGATTGGTCTGCCATGCACTGCAGATGGGGTGCCTAGTACTCAGTCAATCGAAATCTGATACATAAAACTGTCAACTTACACCCATTTTCAGAAAGTCTATGCATCAAAACCATGATGAC
>JAFGTJ010000077.1 GCA_016934195.1 Anaerolineae bacterium
ATTATTTGCTCGGTATGCTGACCCACGTACAACACCGGGCGGAGGATGGCTTGATCGTCATACAGGCGAAACAACGTACACTCATTTGCTACCAATAAACTGATCGCCCGGCGGGCAATCATGCCTAACAATTCGTCCAGATCGAGCAAACTGGACAGATCGCGGCTGGTTTTGAGCAGGCTTTCAAGCTCACGCTGTCGCCGCACCGATGTTTGTTCGGCGATGGTCCGCCCGGTGATATCGGTCGTGATCACAAAATGTTCGGTGATCCCATCTCTCACCCGGCCTGTCGAGTAGCGATTTTGGATGCATCGTCGTGTCCCATCAGGTCGCACGATCCAGAATTCTACTTCCGACGGATAGGTGCCGGTGGCCCGGTGTTCGTCATGTATCCGCCTCAACCGGGCGTGTTCTTCTGGGGCAGCCACATCAAAGGTGGTTAATGTCATTAATTCCGGCCCAGGATAACCAAAAATCTCGCAAGCCCGGTCATTGACATAGACGATTTTGTCATTTTCGATAATGGTCAAACCGTCCGGGATCGTGTCGGCCATTCGCCGGAAACGTTCTTCACTCTTACGCAGACCGATTTCAGCCTGACGCCGGGCACGGCGCTCCTGGGCTTCACGCAGTTCGCGCTTTACCGCTGGAACCAACCGCTGCAAGTTGCCTTTCATAATATAATCGCTGGCACCGGCTACCATTGTGGCGGCGGCAATATCTTCCCCCATTGTTCCCGACACCATAATGACCGGGATGTCATGGACATGTGCTTTCACGATTTGCAGCGCTTCCGGCCCGCTAAAATGGGGCATCGAATAATCAGCAATCATGATATCCCAATGGTTATCTTGCAGCGCGGCTGCCATCGCGTTGGCCGTTTCAACCCGTTCATAGGTCGGATCGTAACCGCCGCGTCGCAATTCTCGGATTAGCAGCAGCCCATCATTTTCAGAGTCTTCAATGACCAATACGCGAAGCGGTGTACCCATGAATCTATCCCTGTCTGGTTTATTCCTGTCTGTGATCACCCCGTTTTATGCCAGCGTGAAATAAAATGTTGCCCCGTGTCCGATTTGGCTGTCGGCCCAAACGTGCCCACCATGACGGCGAATGATACGCTGAACAGTGGCTAATCCAACGCCGGTCCCTTCAAACTCATGGACAGCGTGAAGTCGTTGAAACACAGCGAACAACTTATCGGCATAGGCCATATCAAACCCTGCCCCATTGTCCCGCACATAATAGACGCGCTGCCCATCCGAATCCATGCTGCCAAACTCGATACGGGCGAGCGAAGCGCACTTGCCGGTGAATTTCCAGGCATTCCCTAACAGGTTTTCCAATGCAATCTGTATCAATCCCTCGTCACCGGTCGCCTGTAATCCATCAGAGATCACGATTTCAACCGGGCGCTCCGGTTGGGTAGCCTGTAACGCGGTGAGCGCCTGGCGGGCCAGAGCGCTCAAATCGACCGGTTTATTGACCATATCGCGCTGTGAGACATGTGATAACGTCAACAGGTCATCAATGAGATGTCCCATCCGTTGGCTTGCTTCACACACTCGTAATAAATAATCCCGGCCTGCGTCATCCAATTGACCGGCGTGATCCTCCAACAATGCCCGGCTGAACCCGTCAATATGGCGCACCGGGGCGCGCAGATCGTGCGACACTGAATAAGCGAAGGCTTTCAATTCGTCGTTCACGGCCTGAAGTTCCTTGGTTCGTTCGCGCACGCGCCGTTCCAGGTCTTCGTTTAGCTGGCGCAGTTCGGACTCAGCCCGTTTACGTTCGGTGATGTCGAGCGCTGTGAAGGTAACTCCTACCGAAAAATCTTTGGCATCAATAGGCGATGAACTCAACAAGACATCCATCACGCTGCCGTCTTTGCGTACAAACCGGGTTTCAAGTGTGCCGACGCCATAGGTGCGTATGTCTTCATATTTTTCACGGCCAACGCGCCAATATTCTTCTTCCGATTCGTACAGCATACGCGCACTCTTCTCCCAGAGTTCATCGCCGGAATACCCCAACATGCGGCGCAGCATATCGTTGCTCCAATACAGCACACGATCTTTCGTCATGCCGATGCCAATCGGCGCAGCTTTAAAGATGCTGCGCAGCGTATTTTCGCTGTGACCTAACGCTGCCTCCGCTCGCTTGCGCTCGGTGATATCGCGCATGATGATCTGGACACCGACTAACATACCATCTTGTTCCAACCGGGAAGGAAACATCTCAAGCCAACGAGTCTTCCGATCAATCGAGTCCACCTCCACCTCGACCGGCTTGCCAATATTTTCCCCACGAACGGCCTGCAGAAACACATCACGATACGGTTGGGCGTTCCCACCGGTCATTACTTCGATTTCGGCTAACGTCTTGCCGACCAGGCTCTCTTTAGGCAGCCCGCTAATATGCGCCGTTTGTTCATTACAGTCCAAAATCGTTCCGTCGAGCGCAAACAGCGTAATGGACTCCGGGGCAGTTTCAAACAATGTCCGGTACCGGACCTCGCTGTGTCGCAGCGCCTGTTCCGCCGCGCGCTGGCGGGAAACAAACAGCGCGATCAGGATTCCGCCTACAATACAGGCCACCAGGAACCAAATCCGTGTCAGCAAGTCATCTGGGGGAACATCGAGTAGGATCGCTTCGGATAAATTATCGGGTGTTTCGAAGATCATCCGGCGTAGATTCGAGCGAAAATAATAATAGTATAAGACTCCATCCACGATCCAGAAGGCGATCCCAAATGCTGCCGTGCTTCCCACGATACTCAGGGTGCGTTTGTGTCTCGCCATCTTTCTTGCCATCTTAAGGTTCCTGCCCGGCAGGGATGGTATCGAATACCTGGTCAGCGGCTTTGACAATACCATCGGGCAGATCGAAGCCGATTCGCCGCGCCGTTTCCCGGTTGAGGACGATAACGCTTGGCACTTCGTACACCTGCCCCAGGTCGCGCGGTTTGGCCCCGTTCAAAATTTCGCCAATGACGTTGGCCGTCCATAGACCCAGGCCCTGTAAATCCTTGCGGGCAATGCTGATCAATACGCCGCGCTTCACGGCCTCAGCGCCTACCGGGGACCATGTAGCGACCTGATATGTAAATAGTGGCTCCAACAACTCCGGCAAATATTCGATTTTGATCCCCGCATGACCACCACTGAGCCACATGGCATCGATACGAGGAGCCAACTCCGCCAGACAGCGTATTGCTCCAAGATGCGCTTCTTCTTCAGTCACATTAGTGGAAGGCGCTTTACACAATATGATCTCAAACTTACGTTCTTGGGCGATTTGTTCCAGTTCGTCCAGGTTGGCATAGGTGCGGCCATCCGGGGAATTGTCATAGATTGCCCCCACCGTATCGAACTTTACAATATCGTGAAACAGCCTGATCTGGCGCAAATACCGGGTTGGATCACACTTGGCATGAACATGATCAAGACCCGAATCGGCAGCGCTTTTTATGATCCCAGAGTCTATTGCATTACTGGTTGACATCACCACTGTCGGCACCGAATGAGCATTAGTTGCCAGGTCCAGCCCGGCCCAGGTTCCCATTGCAATGACCAGATCGATGTCGCTGTCCCCGGCCAACCGCTGTAACGCCGCGCTGCGATTCACCGCGCGGAGGTCATCATCCCATTCACTCGACCAGAACGCATCGGCCACGAATTCCAGGTAATCACTTTGGCTGTGCTCGACCAAAAAATCCCATATGAGGCGGGCATCATCCGAATCGTCAAACTCAGGAATCGCAAGCGGCTCGATCCAGCCCAACTCGATCAAACCGCTGGTCACAACACGCAAGTGATTGGTGTATTCATAGAACGAACCGCCTTCATAATAGGCAATTCGCCATGCGCGGCCCTGGTTGCGGACTGGTTCATATGCGCGATCCGGTGTGTCGCGTTGAACCAGGATGACTCTGCCCCCTACCAGGAGCAAAGCCAACAGCAACAGGAAGAACCATCTCATCCGACGGAAAATTGACACCATGTCTACATACGCCTTTGCCGTATGGCGTCATCCATCATTGATAAAGGAAAAATCCAATTTCCCTTTATTCTATTTTCCTATTATAAACCATCGCGCGTGCATGGCACAGCGAGCCTTGCAAGGCAGTTGCCAATCGCTGCGCTTGATCTTATAATTGCTGTGGGTTGGATAGAGTTTAGCGAGAAACAAAATTTCTTTTCGCGGGGAAATGGGTTCAGTGACTAAAACCACGTTTTAGCGCGTATTTCCCCTATAACCAAATTGTCTCCATCGTGTATCCTACATATAAGAATTGACCGGATTTGATTTGTGTGTATTGAGTCATGAGTTGGCACAAGAAAAAGGAGGATGAGCGAGCTAAAACATATCAATCGCGTCGTTTTTGCTAAGAATTTTGCCGAGAAAGCATTGTTCTAACGCATAACCTATTTAAACTACATTCAATGGAGAGCAAACAATGAAAAAGCATTTGACCCTTATGTTGGTAGTCGTTATGGTCCTGGGCGCGTTCCCGATGGCGCTCCAGGCGCAGGATACCCCCGAACTGTTGATCTGGGCGGACGAAACCCGCGCCAGTGTAATCGAAGAACTCGGCGCGTCGTTTGAAGAAGAATACGGCGTGACGCTGACCGTGCAGCAGCTCGGTTTTGGCGATATCCGCGACCAGATGGGGATCGCTGCCCCGGCTGGCGAAGGCCCGGATGTGATCATCGGCGCGCACGACTGGCTGGGCCAGTTGGTGGTCGATGGTGTGGTAGCAGAAATTGACCTGGGCGACAAGGCCGACTTGTTCTCGCCGGTGGCGGTCCAGGCGTTCACCTACGACAGCAAGCTGTATGGTGTTCCCTACGCGGTGGAAAACATTGGACTGTTCTACAACACCGACCTGATCGAAACCCCGCCCGCAACCTGGGCCGAGGTGCGCGAAATGTCGCAGGCGCTGATGGACTCCGGTGAGGCTGAATACGGCTTCATTCGTCAGGAAGGCGACCCGTATCACTTCTTCCCGATCCAGACCGCGTTTGGCGGCTACGTCTTCGGCCTGGATGCCGATGGCAACTACATGGCGGACGATGTTGGTATTGACTCGGAAGGGTCGATTGCGGCGTTGGCCTTCATCCAGGGCATGGTGAAAGACGGTTTGATCCCGGCAGGTCTGGACGGCGGCGCAGCTCAGACGCTGTTCCAGGACGGTCAGGCTGCCATGTACATCACCGGCCCGTGGAACATCGAAAACTTCGTGACCGCTGGCTTGCCCTTCGCCGTAGCCCCGATTCCGGCGATGGAAGAAGGCGGCGCGGCTGGTAAGCCGTTCCTGGGCGTCCAGGGCTTCATGGTCAGCGCGTTCAGCGAGAACCCGCTGTTGGCGGAACTGTTCCTGACCGAGTTCGTGGCGTCCGAAGAAGTCCAGATGGCGCTGTACGAAAAGGGTGGCCGCGCCCCGGCGCTGCTCTCCGCGCAGGAACAGATCGACGATTCGTACCTGGCTGGTCTGGCCGTAGCCGGTGCGGAAGGCCTGCCCATGCCCGCTATCCCCGAAATGGGCGCGGTGTGGAGTGCCTGGGGCGATGCCGTGACGCTGGCGATGCAGGATACCGAGGCTGATCCGGCTGAGCTGTTTGGACTGGCTGCCGAGACGATCCGCAGCACCATTGCGGGCGAGTAATCTACGCTTTTCGTTCATATACCTGGACTGGCTGGCGGTGAGTTAGCCGGTTAAGTTATATAGTGCTCTACCAGAGTCGGTTGGGAACCATTCCAACCGACTCTGTGCCAAACCAGACTATTATGAATCGAAAGGAGTGATGGCGCAGCCTGTCTGTACTGCGCTATAGAGTCTTATGGAAGCACAACCCACCCAGAACAACGCATCAGGGTTGCCAGGAGGGAAAACGCTAGCCGCCATTTATGGCAGTTCATGGTTTGGTACGGCGTTTCGCCTGGGCGCGTTGGCCCTGATAGATGCATTCGCAATCTGGTTTGTTGCCCAACTGGCAGGTGAGGGGGAGTGGATTCTGGCGGGTTTTGTCGCAGTGGTGACACTCGGCATTAACGCTGCTTATCTGCTCAATGGATTATATCCGTATCGCTGGTTTTCGCCCGGCCTGACGTTGTTGATCATCATGATTATTTACCCCACCGTATTTACGGTCTATGTGGCGTTCACCAACTACAAAACCGGCAATAATCTCACTGTGCAGCAAGCCGAAACACAGCTTTTAAAGCAGCTTTATTTGCCCGAAGACGCGCCAACATATAGTTGGACGGTATTTCGTTCCTCAGACGATCCTGACACGTATGCGCTTTGGCTCATACCAACCTCCGATCTTGCCACGGAAACGCTGTTCGTCCCAGAGGGGGCGCAGTTCTCTGCAAGCGAGGTCGATCTGGGCGAATTTGAATTGGATGACGATGGTATCCCGACAGGCATTCCCGGCTACGAGAGGCTGGGAAAGGCTGATATAGGGATAATTGCCGCCGTACTGCCTGAGATCGAATTCGGTGAGTCAGATAACGTTATCAAGATCAAAGGGCAACGAGCCGGTATCTTCCGCCAAAAATACACTTTAAACGACGACGGTTCCCTGTACGACAACGAAACGGGCGTGTTGTACAAGGCAATAGAGGGCACCTATACGCCCACCGAAGGCCCGAATATGACGACTGACGGCGTGGTGCTTGATGCCGACGGCGAACCGCTGGACGTGATCCGGCCCGGTTATTATGTGCCAATCGGGTTTGATAACTTCCAGCGCTTGATTGAAAACGAACGCATCCGAGGGCCATTCATTCGAGTATTTCTTTGGACTGTCGCCCACGCTTTTTTCTCGGTGCTTCTCACATTTTCGCTCGGATTGTTCCTGTCCCTGATGCTTAATGCCGGTTTTATGCCCGGACGAGCTATTTTGCGTACCGGGTTGTTGGTCCCGTATGCGATCCCGGCTTTTATCAGTGTGCTGGTATGGAAAGGGCTGCTCAACGAACACCTGGGTGTTGTCAACAAAGCTGTTGAGTATATTGGACTGGAAGGCCCCCGCTGGACTTCTAACCAATGGTGGGTCAAGGTCGGTATCTTGTTGATCCAACTCTGGTTGGGTTTTCCCTACATGATGTTGATCACGACCGGCGCGCTGCAATCGCTGCCCGGCGATATCTACGAAGCGGCTAAAGTGGACGGCGCGAGCGTCTGGCAGCAGTTCTGGAATCTAACGCTGCCGCTGCTGCTGGTGGCCGTTGGCCCCCTGCTGATCGCGTCCTTTGCGTTTAATTTCAATAACTTTACGATAGTCGAATTGTTTAACGAGGGGAATCCTCCCATTTCGCCGGATACTGCCGCCGGACACAGCGACATTCTGATCACGTATACCTACCAGTTGGCTTTCGGCAGCGGGCGCGGTGCGGATTACGGTTTTGCCTCGACGATCAGCCTTGTGATCTTCCTGATGGTTGCCGTGATCACATTCTTCAACTTCCGTTTCACGCAGTCGTGGGAGGAGATTTCGGAAAATGTTTAGCGCTGTGACTGATTTCCTGCAAAATCCGATGGCGCGGGCCAAATGGGGCAGTTACGCCGGGCGGATGCTGGTTATTGTATTGGCATTTGGCTTTGCCTACTTTCCCCTGGTCTGGATTGCTTCGGCCTCCCTGGACGAAACCGGAACATTGAACACGCAGAAGTTGATCCCCAGCCAGCTTGGTTTAGAGAATTACAAAGCTCTTCTTGACAGCGATATTCACCCGTTTGCAACGTGGATGTGGAACTCAATCAAGGTAGCGAGCATTGCATCGATCCTGTCGGTGATGGTTAGCGCCTTTGGCGCGTATGCGTTCTCGCGGTTCCGTTTCACGGGTCGCCGGAACCTGATGTTGACCGTCTTTCTGGTGCAGGTATTCCCTAATTCGCTGACGATTGTCGCTACATATCTGCTGGTCCAATCTATCGGCAAACACATCTCCTGGATGGGACTCAATACGCACGGTGGTTTGATCCTGGTTTACCTGGGGGGTGCGCTGGGGATCAATACCTGGTTGATGAAGGGCTTTTTCGACTCGATCCCGCGTGACCTGGACGAGTCGGCCAAGATCGATGGCGCGTCGGACTGGCTGATTTTCTGGCGCATTATCTTCCCGCTGGTCCGGCCTGTGCTGGCCGTTGTCGGGATTCTGACCTTCATCGGCGTATATGGTGACGTGATCATTTCCCTGACGCTGCTCAAAGATAAAGATGTGCAGACGCTCGCGATTGGCTTGCGCCGCTTCATCAGCGATGATTTCGATCAGGAATGGGGCGTCTTTTCAGCCGGGGCGTTGATCGGCGCGATTCCCATCGTGGTTGTGATCTTGTCATTCCAACGTTTCCTGGTCAGCGGTTTGACCGAAGGTGCGGTGAAGGGCTGACGATGGATTTCATCTTTGGCACCTTTGCCACTGACGAACTAAAAATTATCCATCACCGGACCGCCCGGCGTGGGGTGCAGCACGATTTCGCGCTGCACCCCCATGATCCGGTGCCGGACCAGCCGGTAACGATCACGGTCCAGATCGGTGTAGACCTTTCCGCCGATCATGTGGCCTGTTACTATACGCTGGATGGTAGCGTGCCTAAGGGATCGCGTGGCACAGCCACCAACGGGCAGGTGCTCCATTTGCGCCAGACCGCTACAACCTGGGACGTGCTGGCGTGGGGTTACGTGACTCGTTGGCAGGCGGAACTGCCGCCGCAGCCGGAGAATACTGTTGTCCGGTATCAAATCGGGGCGTGGCCGGACTCTGGCGCAGAAGTGTTCGCCGACTGGCCCAACGTCCGCCAAACCGCCGAATCCGCCGCTGCTGCATTTTTCCGCCAAGAGTCTTTACCCGATACGCCGCTTGGTGATCCGGCCCACGCCACAACGTTCAGTTACCATGTAGACCGGCTCACGCCACCCGATTGGGCGCGCAAAACGCCGATCTACCATGTGTTTGTGGACCGCTTCTATCCCGGCGATGGCCGCGACTGGCTTCCGGCGAAGAAACTTGAGGACTTTTTTGGTGGGACACTGTGGGGCGTGCGCGATAAGCTGGACTACATCGAGGCGTTGGGCGTCGGCTGTATCTGGCTTAGCCCAACGTGGGGAAGTCCCACTTATCACGGCTACGATGTAACCGACTACCGCGCCGTTGAGCCGCGTTTGGGCGGCGATGACGCCTTACACGCGCTGGTTGATGCGGCCCATGCGCGGGGACTCCGCGTGCTGCTGGATATGGCGTGCAACCACCTCTCGAACCAACACCCTATCTTTCAAGATGCTCAGGTCGATCCCAACAGCATGTATTGGGACTGGTTCACGTTCGATGACTCCGAGATCGGCTACCGGACGTTTTTCGGGGTGCCGACCATGCCGGAAATCAACGTCCATCACCCGGCGGCGCGGGCGTGGCTGCTTGATAACGCCCGCTACTGGCTGCGCGAATTCAACATCGACGGCTATCGTCTGGACTACGCTAACGGCCCCGGCCCTGATTTCTGGTCGGATTTTCGGGTCGCGTGCCGGGATGAAAAACCGGACTGCTTCTGTTTCGGGGAAATCATCGACCAGCCCGCCGCGATCCGGCCCTATATCGGGCGGTTGGACGGCTGCCTGGATTTCCACGTTGGGGAAGCGCTGCGCAAGACGTTCGGATACGGGACCTGGAGCGAGGCCGATCTCGCGCGGTTCCTGGAACGTCACGAAGCGTACCATGCTGCCGCCGGGGACTTTATCCGCCCGACCTTTATCGATAATCACGACATGGACCGTTTTCTGTATATTGCCAAAGGCAATAAAAATGCGCTCCGGCGTGTGGCAGAGGTCCAGATGCAGTTACCCGATCCGCCGATTGTCTACTACGGCACCGAAGTCGGGGTGAGCCAGCGTCACGGTAAAGAGGATGGTTTTGGGCTGGAAGCCTCCCGCGAGCCGATGCTCTGGGATGATGCTCAGGATCGGCACTTGCTCACCTTCTACCGGGATCGCATCCAGGCATGGCGCGCCAGACACGGCTGATTCTGCCCCGCGCATTTTTTGCATTCGCAGTATAATCAGATAGCATTGCCGAATCGTTGTGTATCCATCAATGCAGTGCTATCTGACTGTCATTCGTTATGCTGCGACCTGTCATGAACCGCTTTCTTGCCAGCAAATTTAACCAGGACGTGTTGTGGAACGTCGCCAGCCTGGGATTTTTGGCCCTGGGCGGCGTGATCATCAACGCGATCATCCTGCGGATCAGGGGTGATGTGGCCCTGGGGATTTTCAACCAGGTTTACGCCGTGTATATTGTGCTGTCCCAGATCGGCGTGGGCGGTTTGCAGCATTCGGTTCTCAAACACATCTCGCACCACCAGGACGACCTGGATCGCTGCGCTGATATCACCACGTCGGCCCTGCTGCTGGTTGCCGCGATCACGGTGCCGTTGGGCGGGTTGGGACTGCTGCTGGCTGGCCCGTTGGGCGACCTGATGGACAGCCCCGGTGTTGCCGACGGGCTGCGGCTGGCGATTCCGGGACTGTTGTTCTTCGCCATGAACAAGGTGCTGATCAACACCCTCAACGGTTTGCAGCGAATGCGGGCGTATGCGGTGTTCCGCTCGCTGCGTTTCATCCTGATTCCCGCCGCCGTGATCGGCATCGTGTGGGCCGATCTGTCCGACGCATCTCTGGCCCTGTCGCTGACGATTGCCGAACTGCTGCTGTTCGTAGTGCTGATCGTATTTGTCTATACGCGGCTGATTCCGCTCAAACGCATCACGGCGGCGCGGGAACGGTTCGAGGAGCATATTTCGTTTGGGGTGCGCGGTGTCCTGAGCGGCATTCTGACCGAACTCAATACCCGCGTGGACGTGCTGATGTTGGGGTATTTCACGACCGATGCCAACGTCGGCATTTACAGTTTTGCCGCGATGCTGGCCGAAGGTGTCAGCCAGCTTCCCCTGGCAATTCGCTGGAATATCGATCCCATCATCGGGCGGCACTTCGCCCAGGGGGAAACGCACCTGATCAGCGACACCGCGCGCCACATCCGGCACACGTTCTACCCGGTCATGGGCGCGTTGGGCGCGGCGGCAGTGCTGGCGTACCCGGTGTTTCTGTGGTTATGGCTGCCCGATGACAACATTACAACCAGTTGGGCGATCTTCAGCATCATCATGATCGGCGTGATCGTCAATGCCGGATACCGCCCTTTCCTGGGAATCCTGATGCAAGGCGGGCGTCCCGGCGCGCATACCGTGTTTATCACCAGTCTGGTGCTCGGTGATGCGCTGCTCAACTTAATTTTCATTCCTCTGCTGGGCATTTACGGCGCGGCTATCGTGACCATGATCACCTATACCGGCGAAGCGGTTGGGCTGATGCTGTTCTCACGGCGATTATTTCAGATCAGGCTATAGTACGATTACAAAAAAACGCGCGAGAGAGGATCAATCGCTATGTGTGGTATTTTCGGCGTCACGGCTAAACCGGAAGCGGATTTTTCCCGTTCTTTCACCGAGCAGTTGATGCGTGGATTGTTCAAGCTGTCCGAGTCGCGGGGCAAGGAAGCCGCCGGGATCGCGCTGCACGCACCGGACGCGATCTACTTGGCAAAATATGCGCTGCCCGCGTCCAAAGTGATCGACCGCGCCGAGTACCGGCAGGTCTTCAACCGGGCCTTTTCCACCAATGGCGGACCGAAACCGGCGACGTGCATCATCGGGCATTCGCGGCTGGTCACGAACGGCGGGCACCAGGTCCACGCCAACAATCAGCCCGCCGTCACAAGCGGCATGGTCGGCATTCACAACGGGATCATCACCAACGTGGATCACCTGTGGGCCGAGTACCCCGCGCTGGACCGGCAAACGGACCTGGATACCGAAGTGCTGCTCAGCTTGATCCGCCAGTTTTACGGGCAAACGGGCGATCTGGTGCAGGGCATTCAATCTACCTTTGACCGGATCGAGGGCGTGGCATCGACGGCGATCCTGTTTACCGATCTCAACCTGCTGGCGCTGATCACGAACAACGGATCGCTGTATCTCGGTTCTGATTCCGGCGGTGGCGCGCACGTATTCGCGTCGGAACGGCACATCCTGGAAGTGCTGTTTAGCGAAAACAAGCTTCGTGACCGGCTGGCGGACTTCACCATCCGGCACATCGAACCGGGAACCGGCCTGTTGATCAGCCTGGATAACCTGGATACACATACCTTTACGTTGCAAGCGAACGGTCAGGGCCAGAACGGGACCGTTTCGTTCCAACCGTTGACGGTCCCTAAGGACATTGTGGACCTCTCACCGCGCGCGGCGATTGAACACGTCCCGCAACGGATTCCGGGCGAAGGTCCATATGTGCTCGCGCCGTCGTTCGTGGACGAATACCCCCATTCCAAAGAAGCGATTGCCCACCTGCGGCGCTGTACGCGCTGCGTTCTGCCGGAAACCATGCCGTTCATCGAATTTGACGACGACGGTGTGTGTAACTACTGCCGCGATTACCGCCCGATTGATTACAAGGGCCTCGACGCGCTGGCCGAAATGCTTAAGCCGTACCGCAAAACGGACGGTTCGCCGGACTGCCTGGTGCCGCTCAGCGGTGGGCGCGACAGCAGCTACGTGCTGCACTTCTTAAAAACAGTCGTTGGCATGAATCCCCTGTCCTATACTTACGACTGGGGCATGGTCACGGATTTGGCGCGGCGTAATCAAATGCGGTTATGCGGCAAACTGGGTGTTGAGCACATCCTGGTATCGGCCAACCTTGCCCGCAAGCGCGCCAATATCCGCAAGAATGTCTCGGCGTGGCTCAAACAGCCGGATTTGGGCATGGTCCCGCTGTTCATGGCGGGCGACAAGCAGCACCTCTACTACGCGAACAAAGTTGCCAGGGAAACTCAAACGCGCATGGCCATCTTTGGTGAAAACCTGCTGGAAACTACGCGCTTTAAATCGGGCTTTTGCGGACTTGCGCCGAAGTATGGCACATCGACCACCTACGCGCTGTCACTGGCCGACAAATTCCGCATGGCGTGGTACTACGGCGTGCGCTATCTCAAAAATCCGGCCTATCTTAATTCATCCATGCTGGACACCATCGGCGCGTACATTTCCTACTACGTCATTTCCCACAACCAGATCAACCTGTTCCAGTATATTCAGTGGGATGAAGACCAGATTGTCCCGGTCCTGATCGACGAATACAACTGGGAAACAGCTCCCGATACGACCACGACATGGCGGATTGGCGATGGCACGGCGTCGTTTTACAACTACATCTACTACACCATTGCCGGGTTGACCGAGAATGACACGTTCCGCAGCAACCAGGTGCGCGAAGGCGTGATCGACCGTGACACCGCGATCCGGTTGGTGGACGTGGAAAACCAGCCGCGCTACGAGTCGATGCAGTGGTATTGCGACGTGATCGGCATTGATTTTTACGATGCGGTCCGGCGGATCAACGCGGCCTCCCGGCTGTACCCCAGGAGCTAACCACCATGCGCGATTTTACGCTGGCAGCATACGATGCGTTGTGTCAGGCGGTACAGCAAAGCGGCTATCACAGCCTGGGTATGGCCGAGTATCTGGCGCGTCTGCCTGATGATCGCCCGGAGCCATGTGTGCTGCTGCGTCATGACGTAGATAGCCGCCCGGCGCACGCGGTCAAGTTGGCCGAAATCGAGCGAACTCACGGGCTGGTTGCGACCTATTTCTGCCGCACGGTTCCCGGACCGTTTGATCCGGTCAGCATCACGGCATTGGCCGGATTGGGGCATGAAATCGGTTATCATTACGAGACGTTGGGGCAGGCGCGCGGCAACATGGACCAGGCCCTGGTCCTGTTCCAAAGTGAGTTGGATCGCCTGCGGCAGTTCGCGCCCGTAACCATTGCCAGTATGCACGGCGCGCCGCTCAAACCCTGGGATAACCGGGCCATCTGGAACCATACTGCGCCGCAGGATTTTGGGCTGGTGGGTGAAGTGTACCGCGATCTCGATTACGGCCAGATCGATTACTTCAGCGATACCGGGCGGACCTGGCACCCCAACCGCTACAACGTCCGCGATCATACCGGCCAATTGCCGCGCCATACAGTGAATACCACCCAGGAACTTATCGACCTGATTCGGTCCGGCCAGATCACGCAGTTATGTTTGCTGACTCATCCCGAACGATGGGCCAGTTCCCCTGTTATGTGGATTACGCAAACCGCCCGCGATGTAGCGATCAACATGGTTAAAGTTGTCCTGAAGCGTGCTTATTCGCTTAAGTTCGCCAAGTCTGCTGGAGGGTAAGCAAATGCGAGCTGCACCCCTGATCAAACAAACACGATTTCCGTTAGGCAGTATGATCACGGTGGGCGTACTGCCCGCCGCGCTGAAACGCGCCTACTACCGTCTGCGCGGGCACAAGATTGGGCGGGGTGTCGAGATCGGTATGGGATCGGTGATCGTGGGTAAAACGATCACCATCGGTGAAGGCACAAAAATCGGCTTCGGCACGATCATTATGGGACGGCATATTGAAATCGGTCGCTATGTATCCATCGGGGCTATGAGTTACCTGAACGCCAATAAAATCTTCATTGACGACGACGCCCGCATCAACAACCAGGTATTCGCCGGGGGAATTGAGTTTCCCGATTCGGAACTCTCGCTTGGCAAACGCACGATTGTTATGGAACACACCTTCCTGAATCCCACGCGCCCGCTGCGGATTGGCGATGATACCGGCATTGGCGGAAAGTGCTCGATCTTTACACATGGATCGTGGCAAAATCAACTTGAAGGATTCCCGGTCACGTTCGCGCCGGTCACGCTCGGTAACAATGTCTGGATTCCCTGGGACGTGTTTATCATGCCGGGCGTCACGATTGGCGATAATGCCACCATCGGAGCCGGGTCACTGGTCCGCAAAAACGTTCCGGCGGGCGCTGTCGCGGCGGGTGTTCCGGCCAAAGTTTTGCAGACAGGAGAAGATCGCCCCGGTCGGCCTGAGGATAAAACTCGCCGTGAACTGGTGCGCGGCTACCTGGACGCTTTTGGCGAATTCGTGCAGTTTTACGGCATCGAGATCAGGGACTCGCAGGCCATCACGGGCGGAACCATCTACCGCTATCGCCAGAACGGGCAAATACACGCTATTTATTTCGCGGAGTCGAGTATGGACTGGGCGGCGGTGTTGGCCCAACATCCCGCGATGGCAGCAGCAATAGTGACATTGGCCCCGCTGAGCGAATCGCAACAACAGGTCATCACCGCGCGCGGCCACATGTGGCTTGATCTCGACACCCGGCAGCGGGGCGGTGTTTCCACGTCCATTGGCGAGCAGGTGGCGTGGTTCCTGTCGCGGTATGGAGTCCGTTTCGCGGACGTGGTGTGAGCGTAGTCTCTACTCTGCCCACCTTCGCGTATAATAAGGGCGGGATTCCGTAATGCTCATAAAAATGGCATGGAGGCGGCGATGCTCAAACACATGACCCGGCTGGTAGTCCTGGTGGTATTGATCGGTTTCGTTGTATTGTTTGGCGCTGTGCCGTTCAGCACGCACGCGCAAGACGACGGCACTATTTACGGTATCGTGACCGGCAGCGCCGATATCCGCGTTGGACCGGATTTTGCCTATGGGGTGATCGGGCGGCTGCCGGAAAACGCCTCAGTGGTCGTGATCGGGCGAGCGGGCGATTTTTACCGGGCCTGGGATGGTCGTCAGTGGCTTCAGATTCAGTTTGGTCCCAATCGTGTCGCCTGGATTTATGCGCGGTTGGTGCGCACCAGCGTAGGATTTAACTCGATTCCGCCGACAGGCCGTATTCTGCCGCGCAATCCTGACGGGCGCGTGCCGCCGGAATTCGACCTGTCCAGCTACATCTGCGATCAGTGGCCCGGTGGCGGATACGCGCTGTTTGGGAATTTTATGGCCGGGGATACCGAGCTAGTAACCGTTTTCCCCACCCTGCCCGGCGCGAACGTTCACAGTGTCATCGTGATCGCGCCGAGCGGTACACGGACCGCCTTTGACAGCGAGACAAACACCGCCACAATTTTGCTGAACAAATTACCCTGGGAAGGCGGCATCTATACCTGGCGAGTCGCGCCTTACTGGGCGTCCAGCCCGGCCCGTTATTCCTGGCAGCAGGTGTGTTTGCTGCGCACGGGCGGCACGTTCGAGAAACCGGATACCACACCGGAGCAATACCGGCCCGATGAATCGGAGGAATCCGGCAGCGGGAATTGAGCGGGATAAGGGCGCAGCAAGCAGCGCCCCTACGAATTGAAAAGGGTCACTGGTGGATGATCAGTTCTTCCAGGTTGTCCAGCCTTTCTAATGTGGCTTCGAACAAGAGGCGCGCGTTGATCGCATCGGCGCGCGCGCCCTGGATGTCGGATGTGCTCAAAACGCCGCAAATGCGCAGCGTATCCAGCGATGCATTGAGATACATCACGCCGTCGTTGGCCTGCGGCGCATAGCGGGCGATCTCAGGCAGTTCACGCACATCGGAAGCGGCGTACTGGTATTCGGTCACTTCCGGCGGCGGGTTGCATGGCATGACCTCACCGCGCGCAACCAGCGTCCAGAATGTCTCCAGGTTCGCGGCCAGTGCGTGCCAGGTGCGGGTATAGGTTCGCATCCGTTCCAGTTGGGCAAGCTGCAATTCCGGCGGGATGATCTCCACCTCAAAGGTTTCCATCGGCGGCAGGTTGGCCGCAATGGGAATATCCAATAATTTTTCCTCCGGCAGATCGCGGCCCGTAAATGCCACGATCCAACCCACATAGCCCAGGTAATTCACGCGCAGCCATGTACCGTCCTGGTTGCGTTCCAATACCGGGACCGTGACCGCGCGCGGCACCGATCCAACCCGCGCCGCATCCAGCAAAGGGCCGCTGCGCAGAGTCGCGCCGCTGAGCATGTACAGGGCAAAACCGGGATCGGCTCCCAGCGGCACCGGGCCAACCAGCCCAGTAGCCAGATCGGTTAGCGGCAGGTCTTCCGGGTGAAAATCCCAGTCCAATACTTCGTGGAACACCCATCCCAGGTTGGTCAGCCGCCCCGGACGCCGGACCTCGAACCATAAACCGTCCAGATTGCGCCCCACTACTTCGAGTATCTGATTTTCAAAAAGCGAGGAGACACGCTCTGCATCAGGAGAAGGCAGCACGCGCACATGAGCGCTGTCTACATCTACCACTGCCTCAAAAACAGTATCGTCACCCTGGGCCAGCGCCGCGCCGGAAATGGTTATCAGTGCCAACAGCAGCAGCAGGGTTACACCGATTCGTACCTTGTTCCCCCTCATGGCCTGATCCTCCATTCGCTGATGTTCCAGAAAGGCGCGAACGGGTACGGATCGAAACCGATCACGCTGTCGCGCGCGGCGAGCATGTCATTTACGGCGAACAACCAGATATACGGCTGATCGGCTTGCACAATGGTCTGTATTTGCCGGTAGAGATCGGCACGGGCGGTCAGATCGCAGCCCGGCAAACTGCGCGCCTGGGCCATCAACTCGTCCACCTGGGGATTGTAGTATGAGCCGGTGTTCGAGCCTTCGCCTATCACGTCACCCGCGCTGGTGAACCGGCCCGTCTGGTCAGGATCGACCGGGTAATTTTCGATGATCGAGGTCAAATACGCATCATAACGCTGCCGGTTAACGGTGCTGGTAGCTTCGTACAGCGAGTTTACGTTGACCGCAATACCTATTTTCCCTAACTGCTCCTGGATCACGGCAGCAAGCGGGGCATGGCGCGCGCTGGCAGATTCATCATACACTAACTCGAACGCCAGGAGCGTGCCTTCCTCGGCATACAGACAGCCCAGGCACTCGCGGAAACCACCGGGCCGCGAATCCGGCCAGCCCGCTTCGAGCAGCAGTCGCGCCGCGCCCACTGGATCATACGGCACCGGGGTGAGATCGGCATCAAATGCCCACGACAACGGAATCTGGTTCGCCGCCATGACCGTCCCACCGTCCCACACCGACGCCTCGATCAGCGCGTCTACATCCAGCGCCATCTGGATCGCGCGGCGCACGCGCACATCACCGAAAATGGGGTGATGGCCTTGATCCAGGCGACTCCCATTTTCGTCCAGCGCGTCCTGCGGTTGGCGCGGATCGGCCAGATTGAAACTGATCGTATCCCACGTCAGGCCAGGATACTCAAAAACCTGCACGCCGTCCGCCTGCCGCACATCATCCAGGCGAATAAAGGGCGGGTTTCGCAGCACATTCAATTCACCGGAGAGGAACTGGCTGGTTCGATCCCACTGATCCGGCACATGTACCAGTTCATACGCCAGTTCACCGTCCGCCGTCGCCAGCCGGATGTGTTCGAACGGCTGCACATCGTCCAGGCGGAACATGCCCGCCGTGACCGTTGGATTCCGGTCAAAGGGATGACCAGACATAAACGCGAAGCTGTGCTCAGAACGCGCCGTTTCCCACGCTTCGATCTGCGGAATCAGATCGTTTTCGCTGTTAAACGCAGCAGCGGCGGTTGCGGCGAAATCCGGCTCGAAGACGTGCGCCGGAATCACAGGGAAACTGGCGGCATCCAGTGCATTGCACGCCGGTTCGTGATATACCAGCGCGATAGTGTATGCGTCCAGGGGAACCGCGCCGCGTATCGCTGCCGTAACGTAGCCGGTATACGGCGAGTTGATCTCGCCGCTGGCGATGGCCCGGTAGCTGTAAAACACATCATACGCCGTGACCGGCGTGCCATCCGTCCAGGTCTGATCATCGCGCAAATGGAAGGTGTACACTGTACCGTCCGGCGATACGGTCCAGCTTTGTGTTAATCCGCCTCCGGTCGAAAAAGCGCCCTGATCCAGGTTCATGCCAAACAGGGCGGGGAACAAAAATCCCGTAACCCGAAAACAGGCCGTATCCGCGCAGCGCAGCGGGTTCAGCGATTGGGGGTTGACTACGCCGCCCTCCACGATCACGCCGTTCCCGCCCTGCGATGCCGCAGGCGTTACCGGCAGCAGCAGCCCGGCTATGATCAGGATTGGCACTACCCATTTACCCCTCATCGTCGGTATCTCCTAGCGGGCCGGGGTCAGGAACATCAGCCAGACCGAAAAATTGCCGGTTTCCTGGCTGTCCGCCAGCGCGTTGATGATCGCGTCCGGTTTGCCACCGGGCAGCCGCGCTCCGGCCAGATCGGTGTACTGCTGGTAGCTGTCGAGCGCCATCGCGGAATAGGCCGCGCCCAACGACGCATATGGCGCGGCATAACCGGG
>JAFGTJ010000438.1 GCA_016934195.1 Anaerolineae bacterium
CTGGCGGATCAGGCGGTAATGGTCGGCTTCGCTGCACAGGTGGACCAGGTGCGCGCCCGCCAGGTATTCCTGGAAACTGCGGTGCGCAAAGTAGAACACGTTGCGCTCGTGGTCCTGCCCCGGCGATACCAACACCCCGGCGTTTTCGCTCAGGTAAGGAATCAGATCAACGGCAGCATGGCGTCCCAACGGCTTGAGATGCCGGTAGAGCAGTTCCTCCTCGATCTGCGGCGTGCTGCGCTCCTCGTCCGCCATCTGGTGTACGTCGTAGGCCAGTGCCGCCAGCCGGTCGTAGAGATCGTCCAGCGTCGCCCCACCCAGAATCTCGGTCAGCGCCCGCGCGTTGGGCCTGCCCTGGGTTTTAGCCTGCGTCCAGCGGTCCAGCAGCAGCAGAATGCTCTGTCGGTAAAGCGCGCCGCGCCGGGCGGGCAGTCCTTCCGTTTCGCTTTCCAGGAAGATGACGGCCATCAGGGTCAGGAACAGCGGGCGATCCTTCAACTGCGGGTCAATAGAACGGCGTTGCAGTTGTTGGTTCAATCGTTCCGCTTTGGCCTGGGCCTCGTCGTCATTCAGCCCGGCGGCGCGGTAGAGCTTCGCCGCCAGTTCCACGCGATGCTTGTTTTCAAAATCGGCCAGCGTCACCGCCTCGAAACCGGGCAGCGTCCAGCCTTCGTAGGCATACGGGCGGCTGGCGACGATCACGCGGCTGGGGCCGTAGGCGTCATTGATCGACGTCGCCAGGTGGCGCAACTGCTGCTGGCGGTGGGTGAGGCAGCGTTCGGGGTACGGCACTTCGTCCAACCCGTCGAGGATCAGCACGGCGTGACCCTGTTCCAGGTCCAGCTTGAGGTCGGCGGCATACGCGGCGAGGTCCGCGCCTTGCAGGTCAGCGGCGATGTAGCGCCACAGGTGATCGACCGTTGGCAGTTCGTGGACGTTGGCCGGGAAGTGTTCCGAGGCCACGAAACGCCGCAGTTCGACGTACACCGGCGTCAGCGGGCCATGCGGCCACTGACCGAGCGCGTCCAGATTGGCGGGACGGTCCCAGTTGTCAATGTGCGCCCCAGCCAGACACAACGCCAGGTGCTTGACGAACGTGCTCTTGCCGCTGCCCGGCGCACCCAGGATCACCAGCCGGTCGCGCGCGGCGGCGATGTCCTGCGCGTTGAGGGTGAGAACGTTTTCGTTTTTTCCATTTCTCCAAGGGCGAAAGGGCCAACGCGACAACCTTTCGTCCGGTTTTGCATCCGGATTTTCTTCCCGGTACTTTGCGATTTCTTGTTCGACCTGCTCAAGCAGACTTTCGAGTGTTGCTTCTTCATAACCTAAGTCACTTGGAGATTGGCGAACAGACAAACGATCAACTACCTGAGAAACCCACCAGTCCACAATTTGCCAATCTAACATTTCGACACCTATATGTAGCGGCGTCGGGCCATCGATGTAAACCTGCTCCAACGGCACGCCGTCGGGCTGGTCTTCGGCGATCTGCGAGAGGTGCAGGCGGCCAATCCGTTCCACCAGCCGCTTGAGGTAGCGCTGGTGCAGGTCGTAGGCGGACTCGCCGCGCTGGGCGCGGATATCGTGCCGGGTCACGCGCAGGCCCTGGTATTCCAGGTCGCGCAGCAACCGCGCGCAGTGATCGTCCCAGCGGGCGGCGTCGGTGAAGTTCTCGACGTGCGGCTCATCCGGGAAGCCCAGCGCCCTGAGCGTCTCAGGAATACTCTCCACGCGCTCCAAAATCACCGGAAAAATGACCAATCCAAGCGCCAGCGCCTTCTCGATTTCGTAGCGGATCGGCTCGGACGTACACGCCGCCGGGGTGATACCCAGGATCATGCCGTCGCTGCGTTCCAGGCCCCGGTCGATGCGCACTTTCCAGGACGGGTCGCCGAGGTGAATGTCGTCGCGGTCGAACCACAGGCGGTATTTCGCGGCGCGCAGGCGTTCCATCAGCGGGTCGATGGCGGTCGTGCCGCGTTTGTAGGAAATGAACAGGGTGGGCATAGCGCGTTCTCGCTTGGTGGGTGAGCCGGTGACACGCGGTTAGTATACGCTATGACGGCGGGCGGGGCCAAGTGCCGCGAAGGGTCGCCGGGCGTACAATTTGATCCGCTGCGCGGAGACAGATCGAGGGGGCTCTGCCCCCTCTGAACCCCCGTACAGCGATCAGCGGATCATAAAGATGGGGGACGCAACACCACAACCCGAAAACCGTCGTACCTGAGACGGGACGACGGAAGCCCGTAGGGGCGGTACGCGCAGCGGGACCCGCCCCGATTATTGAAGCAGGACCCGCCCCGCACCACACGGCGCGCGTCCCCTGCCGGGTCGTTGTTTTCCGAGTCCGCGTAGTTTTCGCGCCACTCGGTCAGACACCACTGCCACACGTTGCCCGACATATCCAGCACGCCATACGGCGACTCACCATCGGGTAAAAGACCCACCGCGCTGGTTTGCCCGATGCCGGTTTCGCTCGTGTTGCCTTTCGCGAGATCGAACTCATTTCCATACGGATAAATCCGCCCATCCGGGCCGCGCGCGGCCTTTTCCCATTCTGCCTCGGTTGGCAGCCGCACTTCGACGCCCAGTTTCGCGCTCAGCCACCGGCAGAAGGCCATCGCGTCATACCAACTCACGTTTTCGCGGGGATGGTTCCAATATTTACGATACTGCTCACCCGGCGCTTGCTTGTGCTCATCGTCCGCCAACAGCCCGTCCCACCACACCGGGTTGTGAAAACCGTCCGGTGCGTCGATGAAGACCTGAAACTGCCGGTAGGTAATGGGGTAACGGCTGATGTAGTAAGTCGGCAGTTCGACGGTGTGCTGCGGTTTTTCGTTCTCCGGCCAATCCCAGTTGTATTCTTTTTTTAGCGCTTCGACCTGTTCGGGCGTGCTGCCCATCAGGAACGGCCCCGCCGGAATCTCGACCCAATCGATATCGGGCAAGCCGTCCGGCCCCAGGCCAATGCCGGACCGCGCATCGGCATCGAACACCCCCAACACCCGGTAGGCCGCTGCGCGCCCGACCGGGTTGGCTTCGCCGGTCTTGGCGTGGGCGTTGTCCACCAGCGCGGCGCGCGTCTCCGGCTGCACGGTATCCAGGTCCACCGCGACCCCGCACTCGGTCAGCGCTTGATAGGCGACTTCCGGCTGCGCGGGTGCGATCCAGCGCGCGACGGCCTGCGGGTCGCCGCGCACCCCGGCCAGGATGATGGC
>JAFGTJ010000439.1 GCA_016934195.1 Anaerolineae bacterium
CGGGTGCCCGGAGGCACACGCGGGTGCCTCCCTACAGCGTTAACTAAACCGTATTGCCCCTAAATCCCCCTCTCCAACCAAGTTAGCGAGGGGACCGGGGGTGAGGTTTTTTCGTGCCAGGTGTAACGTCCCTACTCGTACAACGCCTGATAATCCGCCCGATCCCGGAGCGAATCGAGGTCCGAATCCTGTTTCGACCACTCGGTTAGCTCCGGGTTCAGGCGTAACGCTTCACCTAAACGCTCAATGGCGCTGTCCGGCTGCCCGGTGAGCGCGTCCACGCAGGCCCAGTTATACACCAGCGTCCCGCGCCACGCCGGGGAATTATCCAGATTCAGCACCGCCCCGTACAGTTGATCGGCCAACTGGCGGGCCTGCGCCGGACGTTCGCGGGAAATATGATGCTCGACCAGATGAACCAACACATGCAATATCCGGTTGCCCACTAACGCCCGCCACAACGGGATATTTTCAGCGGGCGATCCTTCCGCGCTGAGCAGCGCCTCCTCACTGGACGCCTGAATATACGCCACCGTGCGAGTATGGACCGCCTCCGCCATGAGATCTACCTCGTCCCAGGATGTGTCCCGGTAGGTCTCAAAGATGGCCTGATTCTCGTGATTGTAATCCTCGTATGCCGCCGCCGTCTCGCCGCGCGCCAGCACTTCGAGATCGTCCAGCCGCCGGTCGGACCACACCACAGTATGCACCAGCATATCTTTAGCCGACCACCGATCCGGTTTCCCGACCTCGGTGCGTTCCGCCTCCGGCAACTGCGCGATGAAGTCCTGCTGCTGCCGGAAGGTAGTTTCCAGGGCCTTAATCAAAGCTGATTTGTCTGGCATTGTATACCTCCTGCTAACCGATCCATCCCGATCATAGCACAAATGGGCTACCGGCTGCATGTGAAAATTATCTCAGATGTAAAACTTTACAACAGGCATCAAAACCTCTATAATCCAGGAAAAGGGTCAGTTACGATACCACTACACAAGGGGACAAAATACCATGTCTATTTTCCTGGCACTTCACATCCCGGACGGTTTCCTGAGCGTGCCGGTCGCGCTGGTTGGCTGGGCGCTGATGATCGGATTCGTGGGGCTGGCACTGCGCCAGACGCGCGACAGCCTGGGCGAACGGCAGATTCCGCTGATGGGCATTTTGGCGGCGTTCATCTTCGCGGCGCAAATGATCAATTTCCCGGTAGCGGGCGGCACGTCCGGCCACCTGCTCGGCGGAACACTGGCCGCGATCCTGCTCGGTCCCTGGGCGGCGGCGCTGGTCATGACAAGTGTGGTCACGGTGCAGGCGCTGCTGTTTCAGGACGGCGGACTGCTGGCGCTGGGCTTCAACGTGTTTAATATGGGCATCATCGGCGCGTTCCTGGGCTATGCGATCTACCAATGGGTGCGTAACACGATGGGCAATACCCGCAACGGCCAGATGATCGGCGCGGCGGTGGGGGCATGGGTGGCGGTCGAAGCCGCCGCGACTGCTACCGCGCTGCAATTGGCGATCTCGAACACTTCGCCGCTGGACGTGGCGCTGCCCGCGATGGTGGGCGTCCACGCGCTGATCGGTATCGGCGAAGCGCTGATCACGGTCGGGGCGCTGGCGTTTATCCAGCAGAGCCGCCCGGACCTGCTCGGCGCGCCAACCGCCACCGCCGCGCGCGGGTCCTCGTGGATCGCGGTGGGGCTGGTGATCGCGCTGGCGATCACGTTCGCCTCGCCGCTGGCCGCTTCCAGTCCCGACGGGTTGGAGCGCGTGGCCGAGGATAAAGCCTTCATCGAAGAGGCCAACGACGCGCCCTACGAGATTCTGCCCGATTACACCATTCCCGGCATCAGCAACGAGGCGCTGACGACCATTCTCGCCGGGGTGATCGGCGTGCTGATCGTGGGCGGCATTGGTTACGGCGTGGCACGGTTGAATGAGCGGCGGGCGGCGGTATCGGTTCCGCCCAAAGCGGCAGGCGGGGATTAGGCATCAGCCTCACCCTCCAGTCCAGCACGGCGAAAAAGCATATGGATTTTTTGTAGGGGCAATTCATGAATTGCCCCTACCGGGCGGAGCAAGCGCCGCCCCTACGCCATGTGTATCGTTGTGGGAAGGAAAAAAACACCACGACGCGAAATTCCCCCTCCCCCACTTGGCAAAAACAGGGATGCAAGCGACAATCGGTGGGAGCGAGATTCTTTACCCATAACCCAACACTCACAACTCACCTATGACCCTTGTCCACGACCGCTACCGGGCTATCAACAGCCCCCTGCACCGGCTCGATCCGCGTGTCAAACTGGTGACGGCGCTGCTGCTGATCGTCGGAATCGTGCTCACGCCGGAGCGCGCGTGGCCCGCTTACCCGCTGCTGTGGGCGCTGGTCGGCGGGATCGCGGCGGTGGGACAGTTGGGCGTGGGCCGCGTGGCGCGGTTGGGCGGAGTCGCGCTGCCGTTCGCGCTGGCCGCCGCGACCCTGTTATTTACCACACCGGGCGACCCGGTGATCTCGCTGGCCGGGCTGGATATCACCGATAATGGACTGGCGCGTTTTGCCGCGATCCTGCTCAAAAGCTGGCTGGCGGTCCAGGTCGCGCTGCTGCTCTCGATGAGCACGCACATCACCGACCTGCTGTGGGCGCTGAGCAGTTTGCGCGTCCCGGCCACGCTGGTCGCCATCATCTCGTTTATGATCCGCTATTTGTATACGCTGCAAGACGAGGCCCAACGCCTGACTCGTGCCCGCGCCGCGCGCAGCGCCACACATACCGGGCAGCGCTCCGGCGGCTCGATCCGCTGGCGGGCGCGGGTCACCGGGGGACTGGTCGGGAACCTGTTTTTGCGCAGCTACGAACGCAGCGAGCGCGTCTACGCGGCGATGCTGGCGCGCGGCTACCGGGGCGAACTCCGTTCCCTGGACCCGCCGCCGCTCACCGGGCGGGCGGTGCTGTCCGGCGCGGGTGTGATCGCGGCGCTGGTCGTGATCGAGTTGGCCGCGCTGCTGCTGTGGGGATAGCAAGGGCGCAGCAAGCAGCGCCCCTACAATAACAGGGAATAAGTCATACGCACCTGTAACATAAGGATTTACTGTGAGCCACCACACTATCGAAATCGACGATCTGAGTTTCAGCTACCCGGACGGGCGGCAGGCGCTTGATAACGTATCCCTGCACGTCGCGCAAAATGAAAAAGTCGCCCTGGTGGGACCCAACGGCGCGGGCAAATCGACCCTGATGCTGCACCTCAACGGTATTTTACGCAGCAGCGCAGGCCGGATTCAGGTGGGCGGGCTGGCGCTGAACGACAAAAATCTCGGCCAGATTCGGGCGTGGCTGGGGCTGGTCTTCCAGAATCCCGACGACCAGTTATTCTCGCCGACCGTGTTCCAGGATGTGGCGTTCGGGCCGCTGCACATGGGTCTGCCAGAAGCCGAGGTCCGCGCCCGCGTGGATCGCGCGCTGGCGGCGGTCGGTATGGACGATTTCGCGGACCGGGCCAGCTTTCACCTCAGCGTGGGCGAAAAGAAGCGGATCGCCATCGCCACCGTGCTCAGCATGGACCCACAAATTTTGGTACTGGACGAACCCTCCGCCGGACTGGACCCGCGCTCCCGCCGGGACCTGATCGGCCTGCTGCACGACCTGGACCAGCAAACCATGCTGATCAGCACGCACGACATGCGGCTGGTGGCCGACCTGTGTTCGCGTACCGTCGTACTGGATGGCGGGCGCGTCGTGTCGGACGGTCCGACTGCCGAGATTCTGTACGATTCCGACCTGATGGAGCGTCACGGCCTGGAAACGCCGTAAAAACAGAATGGGACACAGATAAACGCAGATGAACACAGATCAAAACAAAAAATCGGCGCTTATCTGCGTGTAGCGGTGTTCCAATATCCCGCTAAATCCCCACGATCTCGCCTAACTCGTCCAGCGACCCGATCACATATTCCGGCGTGACGCCATCCCCCGGCTGCGCGTTGAACAGGCACCCCGCGATCCCGGCCCCGTGCGCGGCCTGGATATCCAGGTCCCGGTCACCAACGCCCAACGTCGCGGCTTTGGGTAAATTGTGCCGCTCGATCACGGCCAGGAATCCAGTCGGATCGGGTTTGCGCGGATAGCCCGCGTCCCCGGTGGTGATATCGGCGAACAGGTCCAGCGCGTCATGATGGTTCAGCATCAGCAACGTCGTCTCGCGCTCCCGGTGCGTGTAGAGGTAATTGCGCCCGCCCGCCGCGATCATACGCTGGCAAATGTCCAACGCGCCGGGAAACGGTAAATATTCTTCGACTCCCACCTGCCCCCAGTAGTGGTACACCTGCTCCTTGAACGTCTCCACCCCCTGATCGCACTGCGCCGCCAGCGTTTCCAGCGCGTGGGCCAACGTGTTGCTCAGCAGCGCCGCGACCTCGGCTTCGGTGGCCTCGCCACCGAAATCAACCAACGCCTGCCGGATCGAACGGTTCAGCGGCGGGTAGGTGTCAAACAATGTGCCGTCAAAATCCCAGATCAGAAAACGAAATTTCATACTCCGTGCCCTCTGTGTCTCAGTGGTGAAATTTTCTGCTAAACTCTACCCGACAAACGACATCATTGGCGAATAATTTTGTTCTGATCTGTGTGTATCTGCGTTCATCTGCGCCCTATTCTGATATGAATTTCGACAAGCGCCTGATCCGCCAACTGCACAGCGTCCGCGTGACCTTCGCGCTGGCCGTGATCCTTGGACTCGGCGCGGGGCTGATGCTGATCGGACAGGCTTATTTACTGGCGCAGACCGTCAGCCGCGTGTTTCTGGACGGGCACGACCTGGGCGACGTGTCCGATCTGTTGGTCGGCCTGCTGATCGTGGCGGTACTGCGGGCGCTCCTGCTGTGGAGCAGCGAGATCGCGGCACATCACGTCGCCGGACACATCAAAACCACGCTGCGGGAGCAATTGTTCGCGCACCTGATCACGCTCGGACCGGCTTACACACGCGGCGAACGTTCCGGCGAACTGGC